>JAYTFA010000140.1:0-5303 GCA_043734765.1 Pseudobdellovibrio sp.
GAACAGGTTTCCGAAGAAGCCTTGTTCGGGTTAATTAACGAATTTATTTTACGTGAGGGAACCGATTACGGACAGAAGGAATTCACGCTTGAAGAAAAACACAGACAAATTGTAAAGCAACTTGAATCCGGTAAAATTCTCCTCATTTTTGATATAACCGAGGAGTCGGCCTCGATTATCCGAAAAGAACAACTTCCCACTAAGTCTGCTCGATAGACATCAGATTTAATTCAGATTCAGCCTCGCTTATTTTTTTTAAATCCTTATGTGCGGGCCCTTCAATAACTTTTCCATGACAATTAAAGCGTGAACCATGGCAAGGGCAGTCCCAGGATTTTTCAACTGAATTCCAGGCAACAACACCGGCCAAGTGCGGACATGTGGCCGACATCAATTCAACATTTCCATTTGCATTTTTAAAGGCGGCAATCATTCGCAAGCCACTCCTGAACACAACACCTTGCTCGGGCGGAATATTTTTAAAATCGGGTTTAGCTCCGGAGTGGAACCAATCGGCATATTGGGCAACAACATTAACATTTTCCTGTAAGTATTTGGAGGTGGCATTCAAGGTGAAACGGCCGGGATTATAAAGTTCAACCCATTGGTTTTTGCGATCCATAATCTGGTCCGTAATCAGCATGGCCCCCACGGTGGTGGCGGTGATTCCGTTTCCTGAATCGCCGGTAATAATAAAAACATTTTCTTCATCCAGAGGGTTGCGTCCGAGAAAAGCCAGCCCATCTGTAGATTCCATAATTTGTCCGGACCACTTGTAAACAATTTCGGTAGCAAATGGTATGCGGTCCCGCAACCAGTTTTCCAAAAAATTAAAACGCCATTCGGGATGGTGATCCTGCCCCGTTTTATGGTCTTCACCTCCCACAAGTAAAATATCATGCGCATCAGAAATGTCGGGCCCCAATCGCAAATAATGAAATGGTTCGGCCATGTCCCAATACAATGCTGTTTCGATACTTCCTTTCGGCACACGAATTCCTATCACATAGGTTCGATAAGCGGCCTGTTTCGTATGGATTGCAACCAGATCGTTGATCGGCGTATTTGTAGCTACGATAACATCGCGGCATTCTATGTGCGGTCCCGATTTTGTAAAGATAATAGCCGGGCTGCCGCTGCGAATATTTACAACCTGGGTATTCGTAAAAATTTTGGCACCACCCTTAACAATAATTTTGGCCAGTGCATTCAGATATTTCACAGGATGAAATTGCAACTGATCCGGAAACTGCAAACACGGACCGGTGCGAAAAGGAAGAGGTGATTTTTCTAAATAGATCACATTTACTCCCGCGCGACGTGCGGCCTCGAACTCCATTTGTAAAGTATTATCGGTTGTTTTTTCTTCACTGAAAAGATAGCCGCTGACTTTCTTCAGGTCGCAGTCTATTTTTTCAGCCCTTATAATGCTTTGAATTTTATTTAAGGCTGCAGCGTGGCTCTCATAGGCCAGACGCGCCCCTTGTGAGCCATGAATTTTTTCGATTTCAAAATATCGCGTGTCAAGAACAGAAGACACATGGGCTGAGGTTCTTCCTGTTTGGCCGCTGGCGAGTTCAAAATCTTCCAGCAGGCAAACCGCTTCACCTTCTTTCATGAGCAGGTAGGCCGAAGTCAGGCCCGCAATTCCTCCTCCGATAATACAGACATCGGCAATTAAATCTTCATTTAAGCTTTCATATTTAGGCATTGCGGCAGTGTCATTCCAAACAGAAATACTTTCACCGGGTCGAATTGAGCTCATAAAAATTCCTTTTTTAAATAATTAATGGCACTTGTAACATGTTTATTTTGCAATAAATCTGCCATTGGGAATCAAAACTGAGCAGATCTGACGTTGAAAAAATCCACCTTAAAGATAAAATTCCCCTGAAATTCTATAGTTTTCAGTTTAAAAAGCTCTGCCTTGCGTAGCAGCCATAAAAATTCAGGAACAATGTTTGCTTAGGCAGTAGCATGGGGAAAATCATATGAAAAACAGCTTTAAAAATACGGCTCCGCAAGAACAAAAAATAATCGGCCAAATTATTGAAGACATCGGCGTATGTATGTTAACAACAATTAATCAGGTGGGCGGTTTACACAGCCGGCCGATGTATGTGCAAGAGGTCGATGAGGATGGCTCCCTTTGGTTTTTTACGTCCTCGCAATCCAATCTCATGGAAGAAATCGTTAAAATTCCGATTGTTAATGTTACGTTTTCAGCATTCGGGAAAGACAAGTTTTTATCTGCAACAGCCCTTGCCTACGAAAACTATGATGAGGAAAAGATGAAAGAGCTCTGGACCCCTGCCCTGGAAGTCTGGTTCAAAGACGGAATTAAAACGCCCGATATTACTTTACTGAAAGTAGATTTACAGGAAGTGGAATATTGGGATTCTCCAACCGCGACCTTTGTTAAAGTTGCAGGTCTGATCAAGCCGCCGGCTGCGGCCGAGAACTACAACACACAAAACCATTTCTCAGATAGCGGCATTTAGAGATCTAACATTCTGGCTGTAATCGATATCCCATGCGTTCAGATATTTCTTCAGATTCAGCGAATTCTGTTTCGCGTCAGCTAAACCAATGTGGCCATCCGGCCGTATAAGATAAAAAGCGTCTTTTAAAAAACCTTTGGCGGCGGCCTGCTTATTCCATTCAAATTCATATATGCGAAATCCTCTGAAATTCGCAACTGCGCTGAAACTTTCATTAGCTCGGCCATAGATCTGAATATGCCACTCCATGGTTTTAAGACTCTCGTAATTGTCACCTGTTTTTGTTTTCAACCAAGGCAGGCGATTTCCCGCCAGAGCTGCGCCTGCAAGGCCCGAGCTGAGCGCGCTTTCACGATAGTGAGTTCCCGTCTGCGAAAGCAAAGTAAACGCATATCGGACAAACGTTGTGATTTTAGAAAGAATCGGAAACACAACCGGTAAAATAAAAGCTCGAAAGATTGCGCCCCAGAAACTTCGGCTGCCCAGAAATCTAAACGCGGTATCTGTTGTTTCCACGAGCACTTCGGCCGACGGCCTCCGTTCCGCTTCATACGTTGACAAGATTCGACTCGAGGCCTGGCCTTTGAGTACTGCGGCCAGTTTCCAAGCCAGATTGATGGCATCGCCGATTCCGGTGTTCATTCCCTGGCCTGCTACGGGACTGTGAATATGAGCTGAGTCGCCGACCAAAAATGTGCGGCCTTGCTGAAAGTGAGTGGCCACTCGATGATTGACATTATAAATTGAGAACCAGTTTACTTTTTTTATTTCAAGGCCTGTGCTTCTGGAAACATAATCCGAAACATTTACAAAAGATAGATTCTCTTTATTTTCGCTCTCAAGCGGGACGACCCCGGTTAAACGGGCCGAATTCAATTCACGTAACGGCATAACGATACAGAAATCATTGCGATTCACATTGATCTGCACGGCTTTTTCGGGGAGGGCGGTTGAAGTTTCAATATCGGCCACAAAAAAGTCCTGTTGATACTGCTTGCCGAGAAATTTAATTCCGAGTAATCGACGTACTAAACTCTGCGTACCGTCACAGCCGCACATGTAGGAAACGGCAAACCTTTCTTCTCCCTGTGGACCTTTCACAGTTACATCAACCTGATGTTTATTTTGTGCGAAATACAACAACTCCGTGTTGTGTTCAATCACAACATTTAAATTTTGGAGTTTGCGGGCCAGAATTTTCTCATGGGCATTCTGTGGTAAAAAAAGCAGGTAAGGGTAGGGGCTTATTGAGCTTGCAAATTCACCCATAAAGACGTTTGATCTGTCATGATTTTTTCGTCGCAAAATAAGTTCGGGAGCAAGGCTTCCGGCAGTTACAATTTCATCAGCAACGCCTAGTTGATTATAGTACTCCAGCGTTCGTGCCTGAATGGCCACGGCTCGTGACGTTTCAGCCGGGCCGTCGCTCTTATCAATAATTCTGAAAGGAATTTCTTTTTTTTTGAGCCACAACGCCATCGCAAGTCCTGATGGTCCTGCACCGACAATAAGTACTGATACTCTGGTTTTCAAGCTAAGGTACCCTGTGATGCCCTGTCGATAACAAAGTGTCCATGTTCATAAATGTTACCGCAATTTTCACATGTCTGAAGCATAGCGCCGCCTTTTATATTTATAAGATCTCAATTCGCAATTCATTTTTAACATCTGCAACGGCACTTATTTCCTCAACAGATTCTTCAGCCAAACGTTTCATCTGCCGCGATTCAACCGTGCCGGAGAGCATAACAACACCGTCCTTTACGCTGACTTCTATTTCGCTTGCGTCAACTCCGGGATGATGTTTGAGAGCTTCGCTCACATCTTCACGAATTCTTTCATCGGCGCGCTTGTAATTTTTCGGACCTTTGCCCGCATGTGTTCCGCGATACTGATCATAACCATGCCACGGTAAATGTGAGTCAGGAGTGGGCTTTGCAAAAGATCTCTGCAAGGGGCTGCTTTGCCGTTGGAATTCCTCCTGATCATAGTCTTCTTGATAATCATTATCCGATTCTCTGTAATCCGGGTAACGACGAAAATTTTCATCGTTTATAAAATCCCGCTGCTGGCTCCGAACGCGATTTTGGAATTGCTGTCCATAGTCGTGAGAAGTAGCCATGTCATGACGTAGTGTCGTACCGCGATGTGACTGCTGTCTTGATTTGTTCGGCATAAGTGTCCCTTCATGAAAAATACTTTTTACTATCTACTATTTCATGAGCAATTTAAATGCCGTTAAGTCAGGTCCGTGATTAAAATAATCGGCAGTAGATATAGCGAGATAGAATTACGCTCAATTAAAGGCCAGAGGCTATCGGGCAAAATTAGGAACTGGTCTAGGGAATAATTCCCTATTCGAATGGGCCGGAGTGCGTGTAATATGAAATTTATGAATTTAAAAATTCTCTCTTATAATATTCATAAAGGCTATGACTGGAAAATGCAGAATTATTTTCTCGAAGATATGAAGGTATTGATTAATTCTTCGCAGGCAGATGTTGTTTTTTTACAGGAAGTTGTTGGCCGTAATGATATTTATAAAAAAAAAGGGTTGGTTGACTCACAATTTGAGTTTTTGGCCGATACGGTATGGCCTCACTATACTTATGCAAAAAACTCTCTCTATGATCACGGTCATCACGGAAATCTGATACTAAGTCGCTATCCGATCGAAAGCTGGGAAAATATTAATTTAACCACTAATAATCTTGAAAAACGCGGGCTCTTAGTTTGTAAAATCAGGCTTCCAGAGCCCGTAAATAAAAATATATATGCCGCGTGTGTGCATTTGGATCTTTT
>JAYTFA010000141.1:0-6918 GCA_043734765.1 Pseudobdellovibrio sp.
CCAAGATTTTCGATGCGGCTGAAACTCGCATCGGTGTAAATATGATATTGCTGCGTTCTCAACTTACTCGCCTTGCGCGGTCGGCTCGGTGTTTTTTTCAACCCATTTTGCAAAAGCCTGCATGAACGTCTTCATGTAGTCACGAGTGGAATCGACTGTAATTTTATCGCTCTCATCAAAAAGTTTACTGGCGCCGCCGATATAAGCTTCCGGTGAAGGCATTGCTGGCATATTTAAAAAAACCAGGGATTGACGTAAATGATGATTGGCCCCGAAAGCTCCCGCGGCCCCCGGCGATACACTGACGACTGCGGCAGGTTTTCCGTCCCATGCGTTTTTGCCGTAAGGGCGAGACGCCACATCAAGGGCATTTTTCAGAACGCCGGGCACTGAGCGATTGTACTCAGGAGTCACAAAAAGAAAGGCATCAAAGCTTTTCACGCGTTTGCGGAACTCAGTCCATTCAGCAGGAGGAGCTTCATCCAGATCCTGATTGTACATCTGAAGGTTCCCGATCTCTATAATTTCGAGTTTCAGATTTTCCGGAGCCATGGTGATAAGGTTTTTTGCCATTTTACGATTGAAAGATTCTTTACGGAGACTTCCCACTAAAACCGCGATTTTTTTATTTTTCATATTGACTCCTTTTAACTAGCGGACTTATTTTTCGGAATTGAAAAATAGAATATGCTGCCTTCACCAACTTTGGATTCAACCCATATTTTTCCGGAGTGGGCTTCGATCAGCATTTTTGAAATATAAAGCCCGAGTCCCAATCCTTCCCTGTTTTTGGTTCCGAGCTGCGAAAATCTATTGAATATAAAACTTAATTTGTCTTCAGGTATCCCGGGGCCGTTATCACGAACTGAAATTCGCACTCCATTTTCCAACTGTGAAACGCTTACAATTATTGTACCGCCTGCCTGGGTAAATTTGATGGCGTTACCCAATAGATTTGAGAGGACTTGTAAAATCCGGTCATGATCACATTCTAGCTTTCCTGAAATTTCTGAAGGTAAAAACTTTATCATCACTTTTTTAGCCGATGCACCGATAATGCAGGTATCAACTGCGTCCTGAATAAGTTCGTTAACATTCGTAGGCTCCAGTTTGAGCTTGAATTTTCCTTCCGCAATGGTCTCCATTTCGAGGATGTCGCTTATTAAGCGTAAAGCCATATCTGCATTTCTTTTGATAATTTCTATCAGCCGCTTATTTACCGGATCCTTTTGAATTTCAGAATTTTGGTTCAGAATTTCCACTGATGAAGCAATAGCTCCTAATGGATTTCGTAAATCGTGACTGAAAATGGCCACAAACTCATCGCGTGTGGTTAAAGATGTTTTAGTTTTGGAATGCTCACCGATTTCGTTTTTGAGTAAATTTTTAGCCTGAATGGCTTCTGAGTCTGTTCGCATACGTTCAGATTCAAGATTGTGGTCTGTGCTGCCGCGCTCGTCTTCCAATAGGTCGGTAAGTGATGTGTTTTTTATTTCACGCTCCTTACTTATCGCTACATCAATTAGGTTCCGTTCCTGAATAAGGGCGTCCGCCACGGTGGTTCTTTCACCCTGCATCTGATCTTCCATTTTTTTTTGTTCTATTTTTTGCTGTGGTTTCGATACAGCCTTTTGTTTATCACGAACGGCATCGGATGCTTTTTGAGCCTCGTCGGTGATTTTGTCCGTAATGGCCCGTTCATGCGCAACCACATCATCAGTTCTGATTTCAGTTTTCTCGAGTGCATCGATGATAGACTCATCGGTTTTCTCACGTTCTGCCGTCAGACTTTTATCTGTCATAACCCGTTCTTTTGTAAGTGCTGGCGGCGCCTGGGATTTTTTCATTTTTTTCCTCGTCTACATATTAATATTAAAAGCAATTGATATGCCCGACTGATCGGTCATTACATTAAAGGGTATTTGGAAAACCGGAGTCTATAATTGCCACGTTGGAGTCCTAAAAAATCCGTTTAGTAAAAAGTATAGGGTCTTTTGTTTAAAGTCGAGAGAAGATTTGAACTTATGTGTCTCATTCTTGATTTATTCAGAGGACATGATACATGAAGGCCTCAATCAAATCGGGGGTATAAATGTCTCAGCGTCTATTTGGACTTCTTGCGCTAGTTTCCGTATTAACTTTAACTGCCTGTGATAAAGATAAGGGAGATAAGAAATCTGAACTTATTTCCGGCGGCATTCGCCAGCTCGACACCAACGAACGTGCTGCTGATTTCGATCAGTTGCTACAACTTTTCAAATCTTACTACGGTCCGTATCAGCTTAAAGAAAAAAACCTGGGCATCTCGATTGAAAAGATAGCCAATGATCTTAAGGCTCAGGCCATCACTGCAAAAACAGATGAAGAGTTTGCAGGTTACATTATGCAGTTAAGTGCGGCACTGCAGGACGGTCACGTCCAATTTCAGATTGAAAATACCTCAAGTAACATCGCTCGCTATAAAATTCCGATTTTGCTGGCGCCCTTTGAAGGAAAAGCCATTGTTGCCGATATCGACTCCGATTTTTCAAATTCTTCAGGAATCAGTATAGGCGATGAGATCTTATCCGTGGATGGAAAAACACCGTTTGCAATAATGACGGCTGCGGCTAAATACCGACGTACAGCCCGAAACCAGTCGGACGAGGCCTTTCTTTTACCTGCTGCGTTTTCCCGACGTTCGTATATGACGGATTTAATCCCGACCAGCCCCTTCAGTGAAGTTAAATTTCAGTCGGCCGGTGGTGAGCCTCAAACAATGAATCTGCCGTGGTCGTTGGAGAAATACAGTGCAAATCTTGATAAAGTTTTAAGGCCTGCAGGTGTACTGGATCTTTCAGTTTCAAATGCTAACGATTACAACACACAAATTGACTCTCATATCGGGCAATTCGGCCAGGTTGATCCGATTTTTGTGACCGCAAATACGCAGCAAAAATTTAAATTTGTAAAAGTTTATCCGTCTGCAACTTCCAGAAAAAATTTCGGTTTAGCCGACACTGAAATTCCGCCGATCTACGCAGCTCTTTACAAGTATCAGGGTAAAACCGTACTTCTTGTACGCCAAGCCACCTATTCTCCGTCGGATTTTAAAACTTCTGCTTACATGAAAGCTTATAAAGCCTTATTGAAAGAGTATGAAACCTTGGCGGATGTTTTAGTTCTGGATCAGACCCACAATCCTGGCGGATCTTACTGCGCCGATTTCTACAATATTTTTGCCAATGACGGTGATGTTCAATCCGTTGAAAGTGTTCGCGCCGATCGTAAATGGATCAATGATCTGTATATCAACTGGCAGGCACCCGCAGACGACAAAAGCAGTACCTGGGATAACAAAACTCTTTTAGGCTGGGGCGCCCTTGTAGAAAAAGCTTATGATCACGGACAGTTTTTGTCTGAGCCTTTTGCTTTATTCGGAGGTTCTAATTACGTAACCCCGCAAAACTACACCTGGAAAAAGCCGATGCTGGTTTTAATTGATGAACTGGCCGGAAGCTGCGGAGACATGTTCCCGATGCTTGTCAAAGCCAACAAGCGCGCAAAACTTTTCGGACAAAATACGATGGGCCTCGGCGGTAATGTTGAACAGGTAGGACAGCTTAACAACTCCCGCATAAAAATCAGCATAACGCGCGGACTTTTCTTTCCTTACAGAGCAAATGGGGCTTATGTGCCGTCGGATTTAGTGGAAAATAACGGCGTGGCACCTGATATTGAATACGCGCACACAGTAGAAGATTTCCGGAGCGGTTATCTCAATTACGTAAAAACTTTCTCGCAAAAAGCCATTGAGCAGATCGAACAATAATATGACTGCGAATTTATTTTTAGCAATTGCCATTTTAAATGTTTCATTCTGAAACGGACGGCATTTATTATTGGTTTTTTTCTACTCTTGGTGCATTTTTACGAATCGATTCGGCGCTTTCAACGAAATATTTAACAGGGGATTAACCACTTTTTTCTTCTTTTTAATCTGGTGAAGTTTGATAGTCAGAGAGTCAATAGGATGCTTGATGTCGGCGTAAACTATTTCTGTAACTAATGAGAGAATTACAGCAAAAAGGATTAATCCAATAAATTTCATACCTTTTTTGCTAAGCATGAAGCAGGCCAACCACCAGAAGTATCGTCGTTTAGCCCGAGTGTAGAAATGCCTTACGATGGAGACATTTTAGTACGACAGTAAAATTTAATTGAGGATTAAATGGACAAACTTCAGGTAGCGCAGCTCATGGCAACTGTGCGGAAATGGATGATCGGGCCCTTGCCCTGAAACCCGTAAAACACGGCCCCGTCTTTTGGCAATGGATAAAGATTCATTAATAATATCAAAAAAATCTTCAAAAGAAACATGACTGGAACAAGAACTTACCGAGAGCTGTCCCTGCGGTTTGATTTTTTTTGCAACCGCTGAAAACAATTCGATATATTTGGTTTTAGCGCGGTCCCTGTGCTCTTCTGAATGCCCCATTGACGGAGGGTCCACAATAATATGATCCCATACATCCTGAGTTTTATTTATATATTCAAATACATCGATACAAAGACCTGTATGCTTATCGGGATCGAGTCCGTTTAAAATCCAGTTTTGCTTGGCCAATTCGATTGCGCCCTCGGCAATATCAAGGCTTGCAACTTTTTTAGCTCCGCCAATTCCCGCATAAACTGAAAATCCGCCGGAGTAGCTGAATAAATTCAGTACTGACAGGCCGTTGCTCACCGACTGAATGTATTTCCGGTTTTCACGCTGATCTAAAAAAAATCCGGTCTTCTGGCCTTTTTCAAGATTAACTTTAAATTTTACTCCGTGTTCGGTAGCAATAATTTCATTATGTGTTTCAGGAGAAATAGGTTCGCCGGCCAAGAAGAGAATTCCACCTTCGGTGTGTCTTCGTAATTTTTCAACAACTGTTAAACAGACTTTTTCTTTAAGGAGCCAATCGGCAATTCTTTTTTTATCCCAGAATTCATTGGCACCCTGCCCGTCAAACTGCAAAACCGCAATTCTGTCGTAAACATCGCAGATAAGTCCCGGAAGAAGATCACCTTCTCCGTTAAATAAACGGTAGCTGTCGGAATTTTCGGAAATAACGGCCTTACGGATTTGCAGCGCTAAAGCAAATCGCGATTCAAATGTTTCAAAGGTAGGCGGCTTTTTATCCAGACTTAAAATTCGTAATCGTAATGGACTGTGCGGATCATAATAGGCCCAGGCTAACGGCTCATTTTTTCCGTCCATGACCTGGCAGAGCTGAGCTTTGTTCACATTCGGGCTGCCTGTAATGGCGTCTTTGTAAATCCAAGGATGCCCTCGTAAAACTGTTCGTCGTAAATTTCGATTTAAATGAATTTGCAGTTTTGACATTGAGTATTATGTATAGAAAACAAACCCGGTGATTGGCAATCATTTTGAATATTCTTCAGTCCTTAAGGGGTCAGTTCACCTCTAATTCACTGTAGGCTCTCCGGGAGAAAATACATTATCTCCGTTATCTTTACCCAATTTAGTTTTCACCTGTATTCCTTTAATAAAACAGGTGTATAAATCAGCGGCTGAAGCATCAATAGTTGGACATGGATTCGTAAATGGCTTTCTGTTGCTCTCCGTAATAATATCCCCATGAATAATGGATGATAAATTTATTTTTCTTATCATCTCAGCGGTTTGAGGCTGAAGTAAAATAACATCCCCAGACTTAAAAGTAACTAAATTGGGACCAGAAGTTTCAAATTGCAGTTCCTGAGTAGTCTTAAATACAAAGCTTTTAGAGTTTATATTTCCTGCCAGGTACACACTGTTGTTGATCATATCAGCTGGATTTCCATTTACGGAATCAAGAACTTTTCTTGTTCGATATTTTATGCGGCGGATAGAACTTTGACTGAGCAGGCCATTTCCCAGGCTCTGTGGGCTACTAGAAAAAATATTTACAAGATAAGGTCCTAAAAACTTAACTTCATTTCCATCAACCTCGCCTGCTGTTGCAAGTTCGTCGAATTTAAATTCTATATTAGAAAAATTAAGCCAAAATTCGGTTAAGCTCACGGTGCCATTTGAAAGATCTAACATTGTTGGCGGAGGTGCAAAAGCATAAGCCGGCTTTAAGACCCACCAGTATTTATTATATCTGAATGAAGCTGTAGCCACTTGTTGTGATCCTGTAATACTTAATGAAACCAATGGATTTCCAGTGGAAGTGCCGTCGTTTTTAACGCACGAATAAAATACAAAAAGACTGCATAAAATTAATAATTTTTTCATAAATTCTCCGTTTTATTTGTTACCGGAATTGCAATAAACTCGACGTGATAAACCTCTTCAATAGCATTAGGATCCGAAGTTAAGTTCTTTATTTTTTCAAATGCCTCATTTAATATGCTGTTCATTTGCTCAATATTGGCCTTATCTACACCCAAGGTATGTCCTAGAATTCTTCTTTTTTCACGTGGAACAGTGTCGATTGCGGTTCCAGCTAAGCTTAATATCTGCTTGTGAAATCCCCCTAACGACAACTTAAAAATACCTTCTTCACAATTCATGTTTTTTTGTGAGGCTATCAATTTTTCATTTTTATATATTAAAATGCTGTTATTGATTAAAAATTTTAATGCTTTTTCGATTTCTTTTTTAGATACTTTGTAGGCTAGGCGTTGCTGAATCCAATCAGGACTTTCGTTAAAATCTGGCAGATCCGTCATTTCTTTGATCGCCACAAAATACCATTGAGACAAGTATTTATAAAATTCAAATTCATTTAAGTTAATCTGTCGATATTTTTTTATTTTATTTATTTTATAGAGTGCATTTTTTCGATCGGTATAATTTTCTGAGTACCCTATAATTCTTAATTGTGACGCAAACTCAATTTCTGTTTTATTATAGTCCAAATGCTTCATAATCTTGCTTAGGAG
>JAYTFA010000142.1:0-1521 GCA_043734765.1 Pseudobdellovibrio sp.
TTTAAGAGATTTCGAAAATATTCATTTAAGTTCTTTAAATCAATTTTTAGCCCAACAGGCTATGAGTTATCGAAAAAATCTTGAACAACATTTAAAAAAACCATTTAAACCAAAACTAGCGCCGCATTTAAGTATCGATTCAACTGCGCATGTGCAAAATGCTAAAAAAATGGAAGGTTTGGCTTATAATTATAAAAATGAGTGGTGCTTAGATTCTCAAGTGATTTTTGATGAACTGGGGTTTTGTTGGGATATTGAGCTTAGGCCCGGCAATACAAAATCAGGAGTTGGTGCTACTGAGCAAATTAAAAGAGCTTTTAAAGATTTCAAATTTACCGATGAAAAATACCTCTCCGGCGACTCCGCTTATTGCTATCAAGACGTTATGACAACCTGCCTAAGCTTAGGAGTTAAGTTTACCTTAACTGCCAATCAAGCCACGACCGGTTGGGAAAACCATATTGCTGAAATCAACACCTGGCAGGCTTGGGTTTACACCGAAGCCCAGCTTGAGTTTGCAAAAGAGCGAGATATTGTTTTACCTGAAATTGAAGCGGGAAGATTTCACTGGTCTCCGAGTTGGAACCCGGGACTTAAATTTCCAGTCGTAGTAAAAAGAACAGCGCAAACGCAAACAGATTTGTTTTCTGGCCCGTGGAAATACTACGGAGTTGTTACCAACTTAGATTTAACAACAATGACTTATCAGCAGGCTATAGAGTTTCATGCAAAGCGCGGAAACGCCGAAAACTTCATCCGCGAAGAAAAATACGGTTATGATTTAAAACATTTTCCGTGTTTAAAACTAAAAGCCAATCACGCCTTTGGGCAAATCGCGATGTGCGCCCATAACTTGCTACGGTGGTCAGCGATTCATGATCAGCCGCACCGGCCAAAGTTTGCAAAAAAAATGCGAAGGCAATTTATTAATATTCCTGCGAAAATGGTTTCGCACGGCAGATCCCTGACCTTGAAAATGTCAGCGTATTACTTTAAGGAGGTAAACCGATTACGAGAAGCATTGGGGTTAAGGCTTTACGTTGCTAAAATGAAAGTCATGAATTCCGTTTTATCAAATCCCCCAATTCCCACAGGGTAAAACCCAAAGAATAGATCTCTGACAACCTAATAGCTCGGCGACAGAGATTATTGTCGCAGGGAAATTTGGAAGGCAGGGATTTGAACCACCCACATACTAGCTTCGCGATACACCACTTGAGGAACATCGGCCTCGTATTCAAAACATGTCTGATAACCCTGCCGGACAGCACGTTATCAACAACTCCACTGTTCAATGAGGATGTGATTTCAAAAAAAAGGCGTAGCAATGCCTTCCGCTCATCATCGATGAGCATGGAAATTTTATTTTTTAATTTTTTTTGGACTTAAAATGTTTTACACAGTGGTAAATTCAGATTTGGGAGGTCTCTGACCTCGTCAGGATCTATCAGCGTTGCCCCGCTAGGGTATGTGATTTTAAACTTCGACATAACCTACTTCACACTTTTGGACTTAATTTTA
>JAYTFA010000143.1:0-2426 GCA_043734765.1 Pseudobdellovibrio sp.
TGATTTCAACTTCTTGGGATTGGACTCCATGTTCAACTGGTAGAGATTTAATGATGACTGTTGATGCAAACATCTTAGCAGTTACCAACTCTATGAATCAGGCAACTAACGTAAGTATCGATTCAGTAGACGTATCAGCGGGTTTATTATACGCAATCCAATTGAGACGTTGTCAGTAATTTTAGTTTAGAAATAAAACAGAAATTATGAATCGCAAAAGGATAGTGAAAACTATCCTTTTTTTATTTTGAATCGGGCGGGGTGGCCATTTGAACTATTTATAGAATTCAATTGCTTCTCCGATATGCGGAATAACAATTTGGTCGTCCTGCATGACGACTTTTCCTTTTAATATTGTGTGTGTGGGCCAACCTGTAACCTTCATGCCGTCAAACGGGGTGTATCCACACTTGGATGCAATCCATTTGTTGGTGATCGTATTTTCTTTTTTTAAGTCGACGATTGTAAAATCCGCATCGTAACCGACCTCTATCCGACCTTTATTTTTAACTTTAAATATTCTTCTCGGATTTTCCGTAATCAATTGTACAAATTTTTCTAATGAAAATCTTTTATTATAAACATGATTGAGCATGATCGGAATTAACGTTTGCACGCCGGGAAATCCGGAAGGGGACTCAGGATAAGGCTTGCTTTTTTCCTGCAGGGTATGGGGCGCGTGGTCTGAGCCGATAATATCCACAGTGCCATTAAGAACGGCCTGCCATAATTTTTCTAAATGACGTTTATCGCGTATGGGAGGATTTTGTTGACCCAGCGTACCGAGTCTTTCATAGCATTCAGGTGCTGACAGGGTTAGAAACTGGGGGAGTATTTCCACGGTGGCAATGTCTTTATGTTGGGCCAGAAATTCCATCTCTTCAGATGAGGACACGTGTAAAATATGAATAGGGCGATTATATTTTTTAGCGAGAGTAACAGATTTTTTGGTTGAAATCATGGCGCTCTCTTCATCTCTCCAGATATGATGAACCCGGGGATGACCGGCCTCAATGGCAATGTGCTTGCGTTCTTTTAACCGGGCTTCATCTTCTGAATGAATGGTTAACCGGCGTTTTCCGTTCTTCATAACTTTTTCAAAAACCGCATCATCGTCAACAAGCAGAGAACCGAACGATGCCCCTAAAAAAACTTTGATACCCGAGCAGTGGTCCAAATTTTCAAGTTCCGCCAAGTGGTCGGTGTTTTCATGAGAAGCCCCTGCAAAAAAAGCGTAGTGACAGTTGGCTCTGTTTTTTGCCAAGCGAAGCTTGTCATTAAAAGATTCAACTGTTGTTGTGGACGGATTTGTATTCGGCATTTCAAAAACACTGGTAATGCCACCGAGCAGAGCCGCACGTGAACCTGTGTCCAGATCCTCTTTATGCGTAAGTCCGGGTTCACGAAAATGAACTTGTGAATCAATGGCCCCCGGTAAAACGGTTAGCCCTTTTAAGTGCATAATTTTATCTGCCGTATAATTGAGTGAACCGGAAATCTCAATTATTTTTTGATCTTTAACTGCAATATCAACCAATGAACGTTTCAGTTGATTTGAGTCCTGGTCATACAAAAGGGCATCGCATTCTTTAAGAAGTAAATCGACATGTTTCATATCCCCGAATTTTAGAACAGGTCTCGATATAAGTCTAGGTCGATTACTTGCCACAAGGAGCAAGAAAAAGTGATAATATCGGAAGATGAACGAGATTATCAATTGGATTGCAATTCACAACACCCTTATGATCAGAATTGGCTTTACGGCTATTCTGGTTTTATTGATTGTTTACATTTTCCGTTTCTTTTTTGTACCTAAGGTAAATGTGGTACACGAGTCTATTGAGCCTAAACAGGCAAAAGAAACTTCAGAAAAAAATAATTCTACCGAGTCTCCCTCAGATGACGAGGCTGAAGCCAGTCTTGCGCTCACGGAATCGAATGAACTTAAACAGTATGAAAAGGAAATTGAAAGACTGAATAAGGAACTTGCTTTAATAAGAAATCAACTTAAGGAATCTGACTCACCGGTTGCGGAGAGTGCGTCTACAGAGGCACCGGTTGCGGCAGTTGATGTTGAAAAAGTTAATATTTTAAATCAAAAAATTGAAAATTTAGAATCCCGCTTGGCAGAATACGAGATTATTGCCGAAGATATTTCCGAAATCGGACAGCTACGAAAAGAAAATGCAGAGCTGAAACAAAAAATGACAGATGATTCCGGAAGTCAGAATCCCCAGGTCGCACAGGAGACACAGGAAACAGAGGCCTCTGCTTCGGCACCCGAAGAGCCCACTGCAGAAGCAAAATCTTCCGATGAAAACCTAATGAACGAAGAAGCGATGGCTGCAATAATTGATGAAGTCAATGCTGGCTCGGTCGAAACCGAAACTCCGGTTGAAAATGAAGTAGCGGATATCAAGCTGACG
>JAYTFA010000144.1:0-9855 GCA_043734765.1 Pseudobdellovibrio sp.
TCGTGACTGCACGGCTCCGAAACCGGCTCGCATTCTTGACACCTGCTCCAGCGCTTTTTCGGTATTACCCAATAAATCGCGGGCTCCGTCTTTCGAACTCACATCTACCGAATCCAAATTAAGCTCAGCAGTGGTTGCATTACCTTCGATTTTATAAGTAATAATGTTTTCTTTACTCGCTGTTGATCCCACATGGAAATCAAACACCGGATTAGATCCGTCTAATAAGTTTTTATCACCGAATTTAGTTGTTTTTGAAATACGATCTATCTCATCAGATAAGCTTCGCGCTTCCTGCTGAAGATAAACCCGTTCTTTATCACCGATGGTATCTGAAGCTGACTGTACGCCTAGCTCCCGTAAACGAGTGATCAGGTTGGTCATTTCTGACAATCCGCCCTCACCTACCTGAATGGCAGAAATGGCATTAAAAGCATTGGAACGAGCCTGGCCCGTTGCTCTTAACTCTGACTTCATGCCTTCGGCAATTGCTAAACCGGCAGCATCATCGGCTGCATGTACGATTCGATTACCAGACGCTAGAGCTTGTGAAGAATGCTCCTGCTTTTTCGACTGTATCGACAATGATCTCTGTGCGGCTATTGAAGCCATATTTGTTGTCACCCTTAAACCCATATAAACGTCCCCCTATTACAAATAGTTGTTACTGTTATTCTTTTACTTCTTTAACGTAATCAAAAAAAATTAAGGTGGCGAATGACTCGTAAAATTTCGGGGTGACTGAAGCCCATCCACTTTACGAGTACGCCTAAGAAGGGAATTTTCGGATTCGAGGTAAAGCAATCAAAAGCCAGCTTTAGATCGAGAGGTCCTTTTATCTCTTTTTAGTCCGCCAACGTGTACAAGATACTATTCGGACATAGGTCTAGGAGACTTTAGCCTTTGGTCTAGATTTTTTTATTATTTTTTTAATAGGGGGTCTAAGTTGTTGAATTTATTTGGATTATTTTTTTAAACAAATATGCAAATAGTCTAGGTGAAATAGCACTAAGGTCTGGTTTATATTAATTTGATACAATAAGCTTAATTGAATTTAAGTAATAATGCTGCCATTTCGCATGTGAATTACACTCTGTGCGAGCGAATCCACATCTTCTTTGTCATGAGTAATCAAGTACACCGGAATTTCGAGATGGTTAATTAATTCCTTCACCATACGGCGCGCTTCTGCACGCAGATCCGTATCGAGAGCAGAAAAAGGCTCATCAAGGAGTAAGATCCTGGGATTTGAAACCAGCGCGCGCAATAGAGCCACTCGCTGCTTCTCACCTCCTGATAACTTTTGCGCCGGAGTTTCCCAACAAGCCTCTAAGTTTAACTCAAACTTATATTTCTGCAGTTTTTTATTGACCAGATTGCGGTCGTTTTCCGAATTTCTTGCATTAAGCACCAATAAAATATTTTCTTCAGCCGTTAAGTGCGGAAACAAATCGTAACTTTGAAATACAACTCCTAAGCGCCGTGCGCCGATCTCGAGCCGGCTTAAGGTTTCTCCTTTAAACTCCCATATCCACCCCTTGGGCTGATAAAGACCGATGAGCGTTTTTAAAAAAGTTGTTTTACCTGATCCCGAGCTTCCGAGAATTGCCGTTACACCACTATCCGGGATGCTGAGTTCAGGAATATTCAATTCAAAATTATCCAATTTAATATATAAATTTTTTATAAGAGACATGCGCCACCTTTATAATTAAATAGACCACCAACATGGCAAGAAACCAATAAATTAAGATATAAAAACTCATTAAATAAGAAAGCGGCAGCCGATAACTACTTAAAAAACTTTCAGTCCATAGTCCCAGGGTCTGAGTTTGCACCCCAAGTGATTTCAATACTGCAAATTCACTCACAAACCACACAATCAGAAACGAAAGCCAGAGATACATCTGCCGCGAAAGCTGCTTAAAAATAATTTCGATAATAATTGTGGTTTTTGAAAGTCCGTAAATCTGCGAAACCGCTATTTGCGACTGCAAGCCTTCTATTGGCTGCTGCAGAAACAACTTAAACAGTGAAGGAAAAAATAAAATGCTCATGGCAAAAATAATTTTAAGGACGTCATAATCCCTGGTTAACGGAAGCGCAAGATAGAGCGTAAATCCCACCAGCACCGTGGACACCGAAATAAGATTAATAGCCAGATTAAAGCGTCTTGTGTTCAGATAATCCAGTAGCCACAGCACCAATAGAGTTAAATTCACAAGAAGGTACCCGATCAAAGCTTTCGTCGTAAAGATTGTCACAGTCATAAGATCCGCCGCATATTGGTAAATAAACTCCATATAGTCGAAAGATTTAATAAGCCCGATCGAATATCCACCCAGATAAATGAAAAGGTAAACTGCGATTAAGAACAATCCTGTATACGATTTTAAATAATTGCCCGCCTCAAAATCGCCCTCGCTGTCTTTCTTTTTATTTCGAAGCACAAAAAAACTGAGTCCGAAAATCAGTGCGGATTGAAATAAACAAAGGCTGAAGGCCGAAGACCAATTCTGCTCAATGAAGATTTTCTCATAGATCAGAACTTCCAGATTTGTTCCTTTACCACCCCCTGCAATCAGAGGAACTGAAAGACTTGAAAGGCAGAAAATAAAAATCATAAAAAAACTGACAACTAAATCAGAACGTAACAGCGGAAAATAAATCCTGGTAAAAAAGCTGCCCCGCCCTAGCGAGTAAACTTCGCTGAGAACCGATAACTTCCCAAGACGCGACTGCGTTGCCGCGTAGGTCATTAGGCTTGCAAATCCAAGATTAATCAGCACAAACAAAAATACAACACCTTTGGTACCCATCGGAAACGGATTCAGAATCGAAAAGCCGATCAGAATCGAATAGAGCGCCGGAAATATCTGGGGAATAATCAGGAGACGGCTCACCCAGCGTTGTGTTTTTTCCGGTAGGAGAAACAGGCCCTGGCTTACCGGAATACTCAAAGCTACTGCAATGAACGCCGTTAGTGTGGCCTGGTTCAAAGAGTTTCTGAAGGCCCAGAATAGCTCACCGTAATCCAGACCGAACGAAAACTTAAAATAACTGAGGAATATAAAATACGGAATCAAAAAATAAAGTAAAAGACTGTACCTCAGAACGTAAGCGGATTTAAATTCCTTCATTCTTGCGGATTTCTGCCCAGGTATTTATCCATTTTTCAATTTTCGATTGTTCATAAAATTTAATAGGCAGGGTTTTATAAATTTTAATCGCATCGAAAGGAGTGGCCTCTTTCACACGATCAATCACCGGAAGCATATAATTTTTTGACATGATAATTTTCTGCGCTTCCGCAGACAGCAGAAAATTCACAAACATCTCCGCCGCTTCACAGTTTTTGCAGTTTACCGGAATTCCAGCAAACTCAATCTGAACAGGCAGTGGTTCTGTTGTTTCGATACTTAAGAACTGGTCATCTTTTTCTTCTATCAAATGGTAAACCGGAGACGTCACATAAGAAAACACCAGCTCGGCCTGATTATTCTTAAATAATCCATAAGAAGCCGACCAGCTCGGAGAAAAACTATGGGCCTGTTTCATCATGCTTTTTAAGTATTTAACGGATTCATCGGGGCTTCTCGATTCAAAAACCCACACAAGAAATTGTAATCCCGGCGAACTTGTTCTGGGATCCTGCAAAGCGATTTTGCCTTTTAAATCCGGATTTAACAGATCTTTGAGGGAGTTCACAGGAGTTTTAATATTTTTACGGGCGATAAAAGTCAGTGGAGCCCAGTCGTAAGGAACAAAGGTTTTTTCATTTGCTACACCTTCAATGTTATTCACGAATTTAATATTGCTGCTTCGATCAATATTTTTCCACTTGATTTTATTGGCTATGCGGACCATGTCAAACTGATCAATTCCCAGCACCACATCTGCAAGTGAGCTTTCGTTTTCAAAATTGATTTTTTGAATGGTCATTGCCATATCGGATGACTCTATAAATTCGAGCTTGAAAATACTTTGTTTTTCAAAAAGTTCTTTTAACTGCGGGCCCGGTCCCCATTTAGCAATAAACGATGATGAGGCATAAACATGAATCTTTTTGTCATCGATGTTTTTAACGAGATCACTTTTATTATAGTAATAAAGCGTCAAGCCCGAAAAGATCAATACTACAAAAATTATGAAATGTTTCATGGCCTTACCACCAGAGTCCGCGACGGCGCTTAAAAAAATAATAGTCGAGCCCCAGACAGCGGCCTGCGCCTACCCATGCCAACATGATATGGCAGGCAATTAACAATTTAAAAAAGATCTCGCGGTCAGCAGAGTAAATAGTTAAATAATTTAAACACAACAAAACGGCCAATATCGAAACCGGTCGAACCACATATCCGATAATATAAGAAATACCCACAACTAACTGCAATCCGATAATTACAAAAGCGTAAATATGCCAATTTGAAATAATGTGCTCGCTCAGTAGCATGCGATACCAATCGGGTATCTGAGCTTTATTTAATGCTTCTACAAAAATATCCGAATATCCGCCAACGCGGAGGACGAACTGTCTCCAGTCTTTGAATACTAAATCGAGATAAAAATATCCGAGAAATATTCTTAAAAAAGACATAGGTAATAAGTGGCCGACGTATTTTATACTTTCGAAGTAAGCTTGAAGCATGCTTAAGGTTAGCTAAACTCCTACCTTAGGACAAGCATCTTGAAGAAAGCATTCCGAACATTTTGGACTTCGCGCCACACAGATGGTCCGTCCGTGGGCAATTAAATAATGCGAGAGCATAATCCAGTCAGATTGAGGGCACATTTTATTGAGTTTGATTTCTATTTTTACCGGATCTTTGGCTTTAACCCACCCCAGCCGGTAGCTTAAACGCATAACATGGGTGTCCACCACCACGCCGGATGCAATGTGATAGGCATTTCCTAAAACCACATTGGCTGTTTTTCGTCCGACTCCGGGTAAGGCATAAAGCTCTTCTAAAGTTTTCGGCACTACACCCTTGTATTTTTCAATGAGAAGCTCACAACAGGCTTTAATATTTTTGGCTTTATTCCTGAAAAATCCTGTCGATTTAATCAGTTCTTCAATTTCTTCCACCGGAGCTTCGCTCATGCGTTTGGCATTGGGATAGTTTTTGAATAATTCGGGAGTAACTTTGTTAACCCTGACATCGGTACATTGTGCAGATAGTATGGTCGCAATTAACAGCTCATAGGCATTGGTAAAATTAAGGGCGCAATGGGCATAGGGGTAATTTTTTTTTAAGAGCTTTAAAACTAAGCCGAACTGGTCCTTGGTCTTATTTGTCGCCAAAGTCGCCAATGGCCTCTACTGGACAACCTTCCATAGCTTCCTTACAAGCAGTTTCCTCTTCCGGAGACTCAGGTTGTTTGGAAACATAAGCATGGCCATCATCTTCGTGCATAGCAAAGTTTTTGGGCGCTGTTAACACGCAGGCATCACAGGCAATACAGGATTGATCAACAAATACCTTGCCGGCTTTATTTTGTTTCCATTTTTGTGTTAGATCAGCCACGTAAACCTCCGGGAACTAGCAATACCATCCACTTTACCACTTCTTAAGCACTTATATGTAAAAAACTTCTAGTCTTAAGTCAAATTCATCTGCTCTGGATGTATCATCTCAGTGCAGAAAACTGCTAAAATGGGGCTCTATCGTTTCTATCGGAGGAAAGTATGCAAGGACCACGTTCGCCTGAAAGCCATGAATGGACTCAGGTAGTCGATTTTTTAAATGTTAACTTACGTCAAAACAACAATTGGACTATTGCCAGCGAATACCCTACCGCCCTTTCTGCAAATAATATTCATAATATGAGTATTATTACAGAAGACGAAAAGATCATTGCTCATGCCGTTTTAAAAACTCTTATTGTTAAAACTCCCAACGCTATTTTTAAAGTAGGAGCCATCGGTTCGGTTTTTACGGATCCGGAGCACCGCCAGCAGGGACACAGCCGTAAAAATATCGAGAACTGCATTGAGCTGGCTCAAAAGCAGGATTGCGATATGGTTATTTTGTGGACCGACCAATTTGATTTTTACAGGAAAATGGGTTTTGAACTAGCCGGTTACGATTACAGTTATATTTATGAAAATGCCGCGCCTATTAAAAATAAAAACTTACGATTCGTCAGCGGCAACAATGTTGACCCCAATGCCCTGCAAAAACTCTATTCACAGCACACAGTGCATGCCGTAAGAAGCCTTGAGGACTTCAGAAATTTCCTGAAAATACCCAACTCTAATTTATTTACAGCCTGGGACCAGAATAATCAGCTTGTAGCCTATGCTGTTGAAGGCAAAGGCATGGATTTAATTAATTATATTCATGAATGGGCCGGTCAGGTCGATGCCCTGCTTGATTTATTTCAATACATCCGCGCTCAGAAAAATGAAGTCATTACCGTTATGACTCCTGCACATTCGCAGAATTTAAGAAGTAAAATCACCCAAGCGGCCAGCGTGTCTCATCAAGGTTATTTAGGAATGTTGAAAATTGTAAATAAAGATGCACTTTTGAACAAAATCAAAAAAGCTTTTCGCGCCGAAGGATTTGATAAAATTGTTTTAGAACAACAGAGTTCCCAATTTGTTTTCGGGTTTGGCACAGACTTATATACATTGGATAAAGAATCAGACCTGATTCAGTTGCTATTTGGTCCGCTCAATGTCAATTCGCTCAATTTTGTATCCAATGAATCAAAACAAAAATTGTCGGCATTGTTGCCTATGCCAATTTGGATCTGGGGCTGGGACTCAATATGAACTTCTTCCAGAACCGCCTGGTCACAAAAAATATCGTACTTTCGATAATATTTACCGCAATATTTTTTGGAGCCTCTTGCCTCAAAAAACAAAACCTGGTGGAAGAGAGCTTGGGCACCACGGTACCTCCCGCACAAATAGCCGCTGCGCTAAGCGATGGATTCGGTATAATTAATTATAGTGATATGAAGGTAAATGAAAAAAGCAGTATTGTCCTCTCACAAACAATTCAGGATGGCGCAACACAGGTTTTAGAACAACAGGATGTTACAATTCAGAGTATCAATAATAACAGTGCCACTTTAGAGTTGGGTGTTTTAGCCAAAACTCTTAAGTATTCCGGCGGCAACACCACCGAAGTTTCACGGGTCTGGAATAAGGTTTTCCATAAATACAGCGGCTACGCCTTTTCTATGGAACAGAATGCAAGCACGGCTGCAACCGACGTTGGGGAACCCATGTATATGTTCCAGGTCATACAAACTTTGGCTTTAGGTTCTTGCTATGATGACGGTAACTATCCCGAAACCTGCCATAATCTTGTGGTAACCCCGGTTGATTATAAGGTGCCTTCAGGCTCTGCTTATCAGCATGCCTGCGCAGATGTGTTTAATTGCTATATCAAGGCTAAAAAAATTGAATTTGATTTGATCCGCAAATATGAGCTTGAATCCGATGGAAAACCTAAACGTATTCACTACTCATTGCTGTTAACCCAACAGGCACCATTTACTTCAAAAGTTTTACGCTATTGCACGCGTTCTCTTTATGACATACCGGGAGTGCCGCAAAAAATCTTAGCTGATTTGTGTTACAATGTTAATAGCTACACATTTGGCCCATAATTTTATAATATTTTATGATGAAGAAAAAAATTGCCCTGGTTTTTGGTGGAAAATCCGCTGAACACGAAGTCTCGGTTGTTTCAGCGCAGAATATTTACAATGCACTTGATAAAACACTCTTTGACCCCGTTTTGCTCGGAGTCTCCAAAGAAGGCAGCTGGTATTATTTTTCGGATGCAGATGTTTTTAAAAAATATAAATCTTTAAAAGATGATGAACTGTCTTCACATCATGTGGTCAGTTTACTTTCTTACCACGAAAAACCCTTTGTGTTCGTGCTTAAAACCCAGGAAAAAATAGCTCTTGATTGTGCATTTCCGATCATTCACGGCACCATGGGAGAAGACGGCACGCTTCAAGGGCATTTTAAAATATTAAATCTGCCGTTTGTGGGCTGCGGAGTCTTAAGCAGTTCTATAGGCATGGATAAAGATTATATGAAACGGCTGCTAACAGCGGCGGGAATTCCGAACTCCAACTACCTCGTGCTTCACAAAAATGAAGAGCCTGTCTATGCTGAAGTTGTAAAAAAAATCGGCAGTCCGTTTTTTATAAAACCCGCCAATGCCGGCTCATCGGTTGGTGTTCATAAAGTTAAATCAGAAACTGAATTTGAAAAAATGTTAAATGATTCTTTTTTATATGATCAAAAAGTTATTGCTGAGGAATTTATCGAAGGACGCGAAATTGAATGCTCTGTGATGGGACTTAATCATCACCCCAAAGCCTCCTTGCCCGGGGAATTAATCATTAAACACGAATTTTATTCTTACGAAGCCAAGTACTTGGATGCTGCTGGGGCCGACATCGTCATTCCGGCAAAAGTAACTGAAGTGCAAGTTAAAGAAATTCAGGCTCTTGCAAATAAAACTTTTAAAGTATTGGGATGCGATGGCTTAGCCCGCGTGGATTTCTTTTTAAAGAAAAACGGCTCGCTTTATGTAAATGAAATCAATACTCTTCCAGGCTTCACGCAAATTTCGATGTATCCGAAAATGTGGCAGGCTTCGGGGCTGCAGTACAAAGATCTGATCACCGTTCTGATCAATCTGGCATTTGAAAAGCATGTTATTGATAGTCAGTTGAAACGCACGTTTTAGGGTGGCTACTGAATTGCAATTAACTCCTTTTACCTCGTAGGTAAAAATCAGGAGTTTATGATGAAAGATATTAATTATTATGAAAATACAAAATCAGCCAGTCAAAAGGCTTACTTAAAACTTCAGACTAATTGCGTACTGTGCAATAGCGCACTTGAACTGAAATTTGAAAGTCTCAGTAAAGAAGAAATAAAAGAAGAGGCCAGCTGCCCGCAATGTGAAATCAGAACACGTGCCAAAATTCACTCACTTCAGTAGCAGTTATGTTAATTTTTTGACGTTAGAAAAAAAAGCGCCAAAACTATTATAGTCCTGCAAACCTAATCCTGATTGTTTGACGGCTGTTACCGCTCCCAAAACCTCAGCTGAAGATTTGTTGAATGTGGCCAGACCAACATCCAGGCTTTCAGCAATTTTAGCCAGCTTGTCGGGGCTCCCCCAAAGGTGAGCGGCAAAACCGAAATAAGAAACATTTGAGTACTTCGCTACATCAAACGGGTATTTAACCGTCGATAAAATATAAATGGGCGAATGAATCTGATCCTGTTGCAATGTTGAGCACCGGGACATGTCTTTGGTAAATATTGCGGGCAAAAATATTTTTTTCTGTGCGTCTGATAAAGTATGAGTGCATTCAAGCAATTTAGCCTTATCTTCATAGGCCATATTCTTAATTTCATTGAAGTTGGCAAACGAATCTCGCTTAAGACAGGGCGTCCAAACCGAATTATCGTCAATCCCCTCTGATGGCCTCAGTGATTCGAGATAGTTTTTTATTTTCGCTTCCCATTCTTTTTCGAATTTTTCGAGAATAAACAATCGGGAGGAGTTCCATACCAACTGCCCTTGACCGATTAAAAAAGAATTCATAATGGGTTCAAAACTCTCATCCTCCGGCTCACCGAGAACAACCGCAGAATTTTTTGAACCTGATGAAATCTGAATTTTTTTAAAATTCTGCAATGACGACTGGCTTATTAAAGGTAAAATTTCCAGGGTTTTTTCAATACTTCCTGTAAAGGATATTGCGCGCACTCCGGGATGACTGAGCAGCGTTTTTTTAACTTCGATATCATCGGTCACAATAACATTAACCAGGCCTTTAGGGGCATCAACGGCGCTCAATATCTCG
>JAYTFA010000145.1:0-3677 GCA_043734765.1 Pseudobdellovibrio sp.
CTCCTGACACTCGTTGGCCCCGCCGGAAGAATTTTTCAGCGGCCTGCGAGACAGATTTTTTGATATTCGTTGCATAACTTCTGAAGAGGAAAATAAAGATTGGCTTTCCGAATGGA
This sequence comes from Pseudobdellovibrio sp., assembly GCA_043734765.1. Lineage (GTDB taxonomy): Bacteria > Bdellovibrionota > Bdellovibrionia > Bdellovibrionales > Bdellovibrionaceae > Pseudobdellovibrio. The sequence goes on from JAYTFA010000145.1 coordinate 117, forward strand.
AAAAAGGTTTTGTGGCCTTTAAGCTTGTGGGAAAAACCTGGGTCGTGCCTTCATGGCTGGAAAAGCCTGCGGAAGCGGAACATGAAGTTAAAATTGATCCGGGAATGGCTTTCGGTACCGGCACTCATGCTACAACTAAAATGGCTTCGTATTTTATTCATAAGCTTGCCGGTGAGCACACGGCAGAAGTTAAAAACTGGACAATGCTCGATGTGGGAACCGGTACGGCCATTTTAGCGGTACTGGCGGAAAAGTTGGGCTATGGTTTAATTACCGGAGTTGAAATTGATCTTGAAGCCCGCAGAAAAGCCCGTGAAAACTGTGTTCTGAATCAGACCACCAATGTGGAAATTACCGATTTGCAGATTGATGAAATCCGCGAGCAATATGATGTTGTGGTGGCCAATATTATCGACGGCGTGCTTATCCGGTTGCAAAAAGATTTATTAAAGGTAACCAAACCCAATGGTTACCTGTTTCTCACCGGAATTCTGCAGGAGCGCGATAATTTATTTTTTGAAAAATTTATTGAAGCTAATCCATTGAAAGTAATTAAGCGAATTCAAAAAGATGAATGGGTCGGATACTGGGTTCAAAAGCTGTGAGAATTTAATATGCGACGTTACTGGATTGAAAAAAAAATGATCTTTAATGATGTCGTCACTTTTAAAGATGAATTATTTCACCATATATTCGATGTTTGCAGACAGGAGATCGGTCATCACTTCGAGGTGATTACCGAAGATTCGAAAGCTTATCTGGTTGAAGTGACTTCCAAAGAAAAAAAACAGGCCCAGGCAAAAATTATTGAGACCCGCGAAATTCAGAAGCTTCTGCAACCGCATATTCATATAGCGCTTTCTGTTTCCCGTTATAACGTGATGGATGCAATTGTTGAAAAGGCTGTTGAAATGGGCGTCTTCTCAATTTTGCCCTTCTGCTCGGATTTCAGTTTTATCCGAAAACCCGCTAATTTGCCGGCAGGAAAAACCGAGAGATGGCAAAAAATTATAGTTTCAGCCACTCAGCAATCGGGCCGCGGCGAACTGATGAAAATTCATGAGCCTATAGAATGGTCAGAAATGCTCAAACGGATTAACCCGAACTCCACCAATTGGTGTCTATTTGCATACGAAGGCGCCAGTGTTATGGGAATAAAAGAGCACTTAGAAAAAAGCAGAGAGGCTGTAATGAAAAATAGAGGTTTAATGCCTGAAAATCTCTGGATTATTGTTGGTTCTGAGGGCGGATTTTCGGAAAAGGAAGTCTCAGAAATGCAGCAACTAGGCCTTCATCCAGTCACTCTGGGTAGTCAGGTTTTACGTGTTGAAACGGCTTGCATGACTTTGGTCTCCGTCCTAAAGTATGAGTTCGGGCTACTTAAGTAGCATTTTGCGAGGTTTATATGGCAATTAGTAATGACCCATTTGAAGAGTTTGAGTTTCGTCCGATTAATGAGGGCCTGGGCTTTCATCGTAAACAAAAAGCTCAATCCAATACGCCTTCATCACAGATGACGAGCTCAACTACAACTTTTACTGCAAGACCAACTAACAATACTTTTGCCGCTCCTCTGCCGCGTACCGAACCCGCTTCAAGAAATTTTCAGGTTCCGACAATTGAAGATGATTCCATTGCCAAGGCTCAGACAGCCGTTAACGAAATTTTAAAAAATTTAAACCAAAAAAGACAAATTGATTTTATTCACGAAACTGAAAAGCAAAAAGATGTGCTAAAAAAATCAAAACCGTTTTTCTTTGCGGCCACTCTTGATGCCATGCTGATCACGGCTTCTTTTTTATTGAGCATGATCGTGATGTTAACAATTACTAAAGTGGATTTATTTCTTAACCTCAGCCATCCCGACAGCTCGGCCTTTATTTATATGGCCACTGCAGGTTTATTTTTATCAGTCACATTTATCTATATGGTCGTGAACAGGGCTTTTATCGGTTACACACCCGGCGAGTGGGCTTTTGATCAGCGCTGCGGTCAGGAAGACCAGATGAACACACTGACATATATTCCGCGCCTTGCTCTCAGAACTCTCGTGGTTATGGCTACCGGTTTTGTGGCTTTACCTGTTTTGTCTTATCTTTTTAATAAAGATGTTGCGGGGCAAATGACCGGCGTAAATTTATTCAGAAATCCGAATGCCTAAACCGGACCGAGTGCTGAATTCAGATACACTGCATACCGCGGTGGAGCAATTTCGCTCTGAAAATAAAAAAATTATTTTTACCAATGGCTGTTTTGATTTATTGCATATCGGTCATGTCACATATCTGGAAGAAGCCAAAAAACTGGGTGATATTCTGATTGTGGGTATCAATACGGATGACTCCGTTAAAAAATTAAAAGGGCCCAGCAGACCGATTCAAAATGAAAATGATCGCTGCCGGATTTTAGCAGCACTTAAAGCCGTAGATCACACAATTTTGTTTTCTGAGGAAACCCCGCTTAATCTGATCAAAAGTATCAAGCCTGATGTTTTAGTTAAAGGTGGAGACTGGAAAACAGAACAGATTATCGGAAGTGATTTTGTAATATCAAATGGTGGAATGGTTAAATCTCTGGGCTTCGTTGGCAACAAATCTACGACGGCCATTATCGAAAAATCAAAAAGCTAAATTCGCTCATCAGTTCTGAGCGACATTGTTATAAGTTTGAATTAAAGTCGTAATCTGTTGAGCTATAGCGGACAAATCCTGATCCTCTGATGAACCCAACTGACTTAATACCGGCAACAACGTTCTGTAGCTGACCATTGAAAAAGTTACGACTTCGCCTTCTCGTCGGTTACGTGGATCAACCAAACCCGAAAAATCACCTTGGCTGAACTTAGTTAAATTCGTGCTCAACAGGTTTAAGGATTTAACGATTAATACTTTATCCTGCGTCAATAGAGCCTGATTTAAAAACTGCAAATTCTGAGGCTGCAAGTAGGCCATTAAAGATTGGTCCACATAAGCCTGATAATTTCCTAAAGCCGCAGGCAAGTGAGCCAATTGCGACAGACTCGCTAATGAAGGCATTGATCTAAGTGCCATCAAACCCAAACCTTTTAGTTTTAAATCGCTCTGATCAACCAGGTCCTGTGCCATATACTGAAATTCTGTTATAGAAAGTTCGTTTTTGCGTAGCGCTGCAATAAACAAAGCTAAATTCTCAGGTGTGGGATTTGCGAACAGAGAACTTCTCCATTCTGCATAAGTCTTTTTATTGGCTTTAGGATCTTTTTGCACCGCAGGGGTTGCAATCTGAGCTACATTGTTATGCGAAGTGTACGAGTTGTTGGATTGCTGATTTCCTTCAGAAACCGAAGCGGATTTAGTTTTATTATTTGCAAGCTGAGGTTTTGAAGTTCTTGTTTGCATTTCTTTTAGTTTAGACTGCGCCTGAACCTGTGCTTTAGCCTGCACAGCCTGTTTCTTTTTGATTTCATCTTTTTTCTTGGCTTCAGCAACTTTTTTGGTAATGAGTTCATTTTTGTTTTTTTCGAGCTTAGCTTCAGTTCTTTCGGTGGGTAAGCCCTCAAAAGTGTGGTCCAACTCGCGGCCT
>JAYTFA010000146.1:0-2047 GCA_043734765.1 Pseudobdellovibrio sp.
TCCTGCTTCGAATTATTATTTTTAATCAACGGAATATATTTTTTAAGCACATGTTCACGTGCGATGTAAATTCCTGTATTCACTTCTTTGATTTTCAATGTATCCATTGAAGCGTCTTTTGCTTCAACAATAGAAACCAGTTGATTATTATTTCTGACAATTCTCCCGAACTCACCTGGGTTATCCAGCTCAACCGTAACGACAGCAAGATCAAGCTGCTGCTCTTTAAAGTCGGAAATAAAGTTTTTTAAATCTTGATCAGTAATCAAGGGATGATCTCCGTTCATAATAATCACATCGGACTCAATTGAATCGAGTTGTGCAGACTTAACTGCATCAGCTGTGCCAAGCTGTTTTTCCTGTAACCAAGCCTGAACATTCAGTGGTTGCAAAACTGTTTTAACCAGACCCTGGCCATGACCTACAACCACTCTTATTTCAATTGCCCCTGCGGAACGACAAGTCTGAACAACTCTTGCAATCATGGGTTGACCGGCTACGGGATGTAATACTTTTGGCAACGGACTTTTCATACGAGTCCCTTGCCCACCTGCTAATATTATTGCTGTAAATTCCATGCTTTAATAGTAAACAAAACAATGCTATTCGTCAGTTACTTTTTTATTTTAATCGCAACGAACTTTTTATGGTCAAATTGTGACTTTCGCTGCACACTAAACAAGTATGATAAAGGCCATTGCAATCGATCTCGACGATACTCTTTTGGACACCACTGGGCTTTTAGCCCCACGAGCAACGCAGGACGCGTTTGTTTACCTCATTAATAATGGCCTCAGACTTACTCTTGAAGAATGTGAAGCGCAGCGAATTGAACTTATAAAATCAATTTCCCATCGCGATGCTTTTGAAAAATTGGCGAATGAATATGGTGATGAAAATACCAAAAAAATAGTTCCGGAAACCATCCGGCTGTTTTATGACCCCCTCATACCGCCCCAGCTTCCTATGCTGGCCGGAGCTCGCGAGAACATCGACTATCTTAAAGCCAAATACCATCTTTATCTGGTTACGGCTGGTGCGGAGACAGCACAACTAAGTAAAGTAAAGGCTCTCGGCATTGAAAAAGATTTTGAAAAAATATTTGTTGTGAATAGCCTTTTGAAAAAAAGAAAACGGGACGCTTTCCTGGAAATTATTAATTCACTTGATATCCTGCCCTCTGAGCTTCTTTGCATAGGCAACTCCGTATCTTCGGAAATAGCCGACGCTCTCGATATCAATGCAGTAGCCTGTTATTTTGAGTATGGCGAAAATCGTGGCGAGATCAGCCATCTGCCACGAAGGCCTCATTTTCATATTAAACACCATTGTGAGTTAATAACAACATGTCGTCTGTAAAGGCCAAGCTCGCGTTTTTAACGGATTCTCCCGGCCTAATTGCGCACTTTTCCGAGCACGAGCCGCTTGTTCTCACACTTCAGGATATAAAAACAAACTCATACCAAATTGATATATTGGTATGCGACAGCTCACTGAGCTATCAAAATGCAGATCTGCAACTGATATCCGGAAAAAAAAATAATGAATTCTCAAAGATAGTTTTTCTTCTGAAAAAGAAATCTCAGATTAATTTACACGAGTTGGCTGAGCTCAAAAGTGATTTTTATTTGTATCAAGAAGAAATAACGTCTCATTTTTTATATAAACAGTGGCAGCTTTTAACACAAAAGGAGCAGGACGAAACCTATCTGAGCCTGTCGACAGAGCTAAACCAGCAATATGAAATATTAAAAAATGAACTTGAAACTAAACTATTTGAAAAATCCAAAAATCTCATCGAAAGCCGAAAGCAAATTTTTGAAATCAATAATCGAGTTGAGGTTTTAAGAAAGTCTCTTTTTGTTACCTCTGAGGTAAAGAGCTTGTTCGAAGCTGAAAGTGTTCTCAATGATCTCCTGGTGGGATTCAATCTTATTACATGGCTCAGAATTATAAAAGAGCAGGACTCTCCCCGTTTTGAAACCGAGCTTAAAGCTCAGTTTGATTGCAGCTTTCAGTGCAGCAAGATTAAAATCAACAACGAAGA
>JAYTFA010000147.1:0-10609 GCA_043734765.1 Pseudobdellovibrio sp.
GAATACGAAATCAGATACGATGATATTACAGGTTCATTCAGGAATTTTCGGGATCTCGATATTTCTGATGTTGAAAAAATGAGCGGCAAAAAACAATTGTTCATTCAGGATGTACAAGAAGCCCTGAAACTTCCGGATTTACAATGGAAGGGGCCTTCGTGGCATTGCTTCTATCACGCCACCTTTAATCAGCGCCCGGTTTCTGTTATTACCGCCAGAGGCCACAATGCACTTACGATTCAGGATGGAGTGCGTGAGTTTATCAAAGCAGGGCATTTACCCTCAGAGCCGAATTATCTGAGCGTGTACGCCGTCAGCAATAAAAAAGTAAGAGAACACTTAGGTGATCCGGATCTTAAATTTTCGATTGCTGAGCTGAAACAGAGAGCCATTCGTGCTTCAGTAGAAAAGGCTATCGAAATTTACGGACACAGTCCGCACCACCGATTTGGAATGAGCGATGACGATCCAAAAAACATACAATTAATTGTTGAAGAAATGACTAGACTTAAGTCGAACTACCCGCAGATGTCTTTTTTTATGATTGAAACCCACGGCGGAGATTTTATTAAACATGAAATTACGCAACATGGGCTTAAATCACATTTAATCCATGACGGGGCGTCTCAATTGGATTTATTTAACCCGACACGACGTAAGACTTAACTCTTTTTCTTATTTAAGTAGATATTACCAAATATCGAGAGTCATAATATAATTCTAGAACGTTATAAAAAGGAATCACTATGTTTACAAAAATGTTTTTAGCTCTCTTCTTGATGACTTCAATTTCGCTTGCGCAGGGATTACAGTTTACTAAATCCTTAGACTGCAATTGGGTCGATCCGATTCAAACCGGATTTTTGCAAAATCATCTCGTTACAAAGCAAAAAGATAAAGATTTGCAGACTCGGGTTGTAGATCAGTATATCAAGCGCCAAGACGGTGCAAAAATTTATTTACTTGAGAGCGATGTTGCAAAAGTAAAAACACTGATGAAAAATGTTTTTGAAGATGTTGCAAAAACAGATTGTAATTTTTTAACTGAAGTTCAGGCTATGCTTGTGAAGCGCGTTGAGGAGAGAGCCGAATTTGTTAAAAAGTTTTTAGGAAAAGATTTTAAATTCAACAAGGACACAGAATTTATATATGATCCGGAACATAAAGAATTTCCCAAGTCACCGGAAGATGCCAATGAATTTATAAAGAAATATGTTCAATTTCAAATCGCCAATTATCTGGCAACGGATATTAAGCTAGATGAGGCTAAAAAGCGTGTTGTTAAAAATTACGAAAGAAATTTTAAAAGAATCAAAGAAACAAAATTTGATACCCTTGTAGCCAATTATCTGAACGCATTTGCATTGTCATTGGACCCGCATTCAAGTTTTTTCTCTAAAGAGTATTATGACGATTTTACAATTGATATGAGCCTTTCATTAGAGGGTATCGGCGCAACGCTTTCCCAGGAAGACGGCTTTACGTTAGTTGAGGCCTTAGTTGCCGGCGGAGCCGCATGGAAATCGAAATTGGTTGAGCCTCAGGATAAAATTGTAGCGGTCAGTAAAAAAGACGGCAAAATGGAAAACGTTATTGATATGGATCTGAAAGATGTCGTTAAAATGATTCGCGGACCAAAAGGAACGAAAGTCACCTTAACTTTGTTGAGAAAAGAAGGCGGAAGTAACAAAAAACTGAATATTGAGCTAACTCGGGAAAAAGTTAATTTAGAGGACAATGCCGTATCCATTCATTATGAAGATAGAGAAATTAACGGCGCAAAAAAGAAAATCGGTATCATTAATTTTCCGTCTTTTTATGCCGACTCAAAACGTGGTGGCAGATCTTCTGCTGCGGATATGAAAAGAGTTGTGGGGGAAGCCAGAGCTAAGAATGTTGATGGATTAGTATTGGATTTATCGAATAACGGCGGCGGCTCTTTAGAGGATGCTGTTAAAATCGGTGGTTTATTTATTAAAACCGGAAATATTGTTAAACAATCATCTCGTCGCGAAGGAAATGAAAATGCCCTTGCCGATATTGATGAAAAAGTGGATTGGGACGGACCACTCGTAATTCTTACTTCAAGAATCAGTGCATCTGCATCTGAAATTGTTTCAGGAGCCATGAAAGACTATAACCGGGCGGTTATTGTCGGATCAGATCATACTTACGGTAAAGGCAGTATTCAGACTGTGATAGCTGTTCCGGGTGAGCTAGGCGCATTGAAAGTTACCATCGGAATGTTTTTCACTCCCGGTGGCTTTTCAACTCAGCATCGCGGTGTAGAGTCGGATATTCTGATACCGAGCCCTTATAACGTTGATGATATCGGTGAAAAAAGCATGGACTACTCTCTCCCACCTAAGAAAATTGAAGCCTTTTTGTCTAAAGATGCTTACGTTGAAAAAGGTGAGGGCACTTGGCAGCAGATTAAACCGGATTGGGTAAATAAAATTAAAACAAGATCTACTCAACGGGTTGCTAAAAACGAAGAGTTCAAAAAGATCTCAGATGAGTTGGAAAAAACTAAAAAATTAGGCAAAACAATCAAAGTATCTGAAGTTTTAAAAGACAAAGGTGAAAAAGATAAGAAAGTTAAGAAGGCCCGCTACGCAGCCAAAGATGAAAAAGACAAAGAGTACTTAAAGCGTGCGGATATCCAGGAAGCCACGGATGTATTAATGGACCTAATTGTATTGGAAACCGGAAAAGAGCTTTCGTTAACAAGTAATACGAAGAAATAGAGATTAAATTAGAATGGTAATTCAATAAAGGAGGCTTACGCCTCCTTTATCTTTAGAATAAAAAGCTTGAAATTTTTTGTACGAAATTTGCCGGATTCTCAACATTCATACAATGCCCGTGGCCCGGCACAACCTCAAATTTTGCATTTTTCATCCATTTAACAGCTAATTCCTCAGAAGCATCACGTGATAAAAGCACATCGTGCTCACCATGCAATACCAAAGTGGGAGTTGTTGATTTCTGGAATAATTCAGTTGCATCGAGATTATGGAAGGCCTGTACCACCCAATAGCTGATTTTTTGTAATGCTGCGAATGCATCTTCTACAATTACTTTTTTAAAGTAATCAGTTTCAGGGTTGTTATTGTGAATCGTTGCGCCAATACCCAATGCTGTTATGTTTTTATCGGCAGTCATGGCATTAAAACCGGCTATGATGTTTTCATCTAAAGTTAAGCCTTTAGCTCCGACCGGATCCAATAATACGGACTTATTAAATAAAGATGGATTAAGTGCGGTCATTGCAGCCGCAATGAAGCCCCCCGTTGAATGGCCTATAATATTAACTTTTTCAGTTTTATTAACAGTTTGTTGGTGATGCTGGATAAGCTCATTAAAATCTGAGGCAAATTTTATCATATTAACGTCATCCGCGGATTTTGGGGCAGCGGATTTTCCGCAGCCTAAAAATTCCATGCAGATCATCGAACCTGTAAAATTTTTACCTTTTGATTCACGGTAAAATACTTCTTGTGCAGGAATCCACCAGCGATTTGATCCTACGTTTCCGTGGATAAAAAAAGTTGTGATTGGTAAAATGTTCTCAACAACCTGATAATGAAGATCAAATCCGTCTTTAGTTTTAAAAAAGTGACTTTTCATAATTATCCTTTACTCCAGTATTTTATGAACAATTTGAGCAGCCTGCGCCGGTTGTGCTTCAGGTATTTTATGCTCAGAATTTTTAACATATATTAAATTCTTTTTAACTGCTTTTGGAAACAGTTCCCAAAAGGTTTCATACTCTGCTGAGGTGAAATACTGGTCGTGATCTGGAATAAGCAAAGAAGTCGGCACCTTCAGCTCAGCAACGTGGTCGGCAGGAATAAATGCACCCGTGCCCTGCGATAACCGGAAAACAGCTTCAAGCTTGTACTGGTTTTCTAGAACGATTGGCTCTTGTTTTGGGTATGTAGCATACACGAATTGACGGAAGTAAAATTCATATACCTGCTCGTCAGTATACGGATTAAATGGATTTGCTATTCTTGTGGCGTTAACCTGCATTTTAATGAAGTCGTCGACCTTTTTAATCGGCTTCGTGTAGGGAGCCATTAAAATTAAATTGCCTACATTTTTAGGATACTTAACCGCATACCCCACGGCCACACCGCCACCATAAGATAAACCGATGATATTGTAAGGCTTCTTAAGTTTTAAATTTTTAAGTAAGATATGAAGATCGGTTACTTGGTTTGTTATAGGGATGATGGCTTTTATCGGCGCATACTTCAGTAAAGTCTGACCCATACCTTCCATATCATAACAAACAACACCGATGCCTAAAGATGTTAATTCCGTTATGAATTTTCGCCATTGAAGTGTGGTATAGGTAAGTCCGTGCAACAACACAACAGTGGGTTTTCCTTCTTGTGGGGCATAATACTCAGTATAAAGTTCCTTTGTAGAGCTGACCGGTACCCATCGTACGTCAACCGGTGCGGCAATTGCCGAAATTTTTAAGCTAACGACTGATAAAAGTGTAAATATCCAATTTAAATTTTTCATATGTCTCCCGACTATAATACTATTCCGCCATCAACCGAAATCACTGTTCCGTTGATGTAAGAAGCTGATTCACTGGCCAAAAATAGAACGGCGTTTGCAATATCAGAAGTTTCACCGAGGCGTTGCACGGCTACTTTAGAGGACATTTGCTGTAAAATATCTTCCGGCATTGCATTGGTCATTGCTGTTTTAATAAAACCCGGAGCAACGGCATTAACCGTAAAGCCCTTGCGTCCTAACTCTTTGGCCAATGTTTTAGTCATCCCGATAACGCCGGCTTTTGCGGCGGCATAGTTGGTCTGTCCGAAATTTCCGTACAGGCCCACAACACTCGAAATATTAATAATGCGTTTTTGTTTTGAAGACGCATCGAAATTTTCAATCAGTGACTTTGTTACATTGAACAAACCGGTGAGATTTGTATTGATAACTGCATCCCAGTCTTCTGCGGCCATTTTTGTAAATGATTTGTCGCGTGTGATACCTGCGTTGTTAACAAGTATTTCCGGCTTAGACTGGAGCTGCGTAACGGCTTGGTTTACAGAATCACGGTCCGTGATATCCACCTGAAGGGTCTGCAGTTTATCGGCGTATTTTGAAAGTTCAGCCTTGGCAATGGCCAAGGCTTTTTCAGAGTAGTCCCAGATACTTACAGTGGCACCGGCTTCTAAAAACTGTCGGGTGATGGTAAAACCAATTCCCTGAGCCCCGCCTGTGACGACTGCAAATTTATTATTAAAATCAAATTTAACCTCTGACATGATACCCCTCTAAAAGTGAATTTTTTTAGCTCTGTAGGTGTCCTATATTTGCTTGAATGTATCAAGTGAAAAGGGTAGCTTTGCCTCATTAATCTCAAGACCTAAGCAAAGAGGGAAGTTATGCGTAAAGCCACAATAGTCGGCACAGGGATGTATGTTCCTGAAAATGTAATTAAAAACGAATACTTCGATCAGCTCTACAAGAAGGATATCAGTACGTTTTTAAACGAACAGCGCGGGATCAGCGAGCGTCGCTGGATGAATAAATCTCAGAGAACCAGTGACCTGATAGTGCCCGCAGCCCAAGAAGCGCTTAAAAATGCAAAAATTACAGCAAAAGACCTGGATTTAATCATCGTCTCCACCGACACCCCTGACTATTTATCTCCGTCTACAGCGTCGGTTGTGCAATATCGGCTTGGTGCTTTGAGTGCCGGAACTTTTGATATCAACTCAGCCTGTGCCGGTTTTGTTTCCGGATGTGAAATTGCTTCAAAATTTATTTCAGCGGATGCGAAATACAAAAACATCCTGGTTGTAGGCGCTTATGCCATGAGTAAGTACCTGAATATGGATGATTATAAAACATCCAGTTTATTCGCCGACGGCGCAAGTGCCGCAGTTCTTCAGGCCAGCGATAACGAATACGGTTTTTTGGCTAGCGCAATGTATACGGATGGCCAATATCACGACTATATGGGAATTTATGCTGGCGGCTCTGCACAGCCGGTTAATCACGAAGTTCTGGAAAGTAAGGGGCACTTGTTATCATTTCCAAAAAGAGTTCCGCCTGAAACAAATGGCATTCATTGGCCGAGATTAACAAACCTGATTATGGATCAGATTCAAAAGACGCCCGACAATGTAAAGCATTATTTTATTACGCAATTTAATCTGCAAAGTATTTATGAGGCCATGGATAAACTGAATGTGCCGCGCGATAGAGCTCATTATGTGATGAACAAATATGGATATACGGGAAGCGCCTCTATCGGAATGTGTATTGCCGAAGCCGAGCGTAGTCATCTCCTCAAGAAAGGTGATCTTTGCGTAATGCTGGGATCTGGCGGCGGTATGAGCATGACGGCCATTGCCTTTGAGTGGAGTTACGATACCTAATGGAATTAGATTGGCTCAAAAAATGGAATACCTATTCGCCGGAGAAAATTGCCATCAAAGATGGTGATACCGATCGCGAATACAATTACAGGGATTTTTATAAGCAGAGCCTTCAGGCAGCTCATTATCTAAAAGAAAAATTTCAGATAAGTCAGGGCGACCGCGTTGCAGTATTGTCGACAAATGAACTGGAATACCTATTTCTTTTTTTTGCACTCCAGAGGCTGGGCGCAATTTTAGTTCCCATAAACTTCAGATTAACCGAGAGAGAAATAACTCATATCATCGGGGATTCCGCCCCTAAGCTCCTACTATTTCAGATTGAAACAAAGGCGATAGCCGAAAGCCTGAAAAATAAATTCAGTTTTCATTGTGAGCAATTTGTTCCGTCCGGTGCCCATGAAAAATGTTTTGCAAATGAGATTAAGGCCTACAAAAATGACTTAACTTTATCCGAGCTTGAGACCGGATTTGATTTTGTAGGCACGGAAAATTCGGAAGTTATGATTCTTTACACTTCGGGAACGACGGGCTCGCCGAAAGGTGCGGTGCTCACGCATAAAAGTATTTTTTGGAACTCCATAAATACGACAATAAGTTTAAATTTAACTCAGAGTGACAGCACGGTTATTTTTCTTCCGTTTTTTCATACTGGCGGATGGAATGTACTCACGACGCCGTTTTTACATCGCGGCGCTAAACTTATTTTTCTTAAAAAATTTGATGCAAATCAGATATTGAAAATTTCTGCAAAAGAAAAAGCTACAGTTCTGTTCGGTGTGCCCACAACAATGGATATGATGGCTCATCATCCTGAATTCGGTGATATTGATTTAACTTCAATTCGCTATGCCATTGTAGGCGGCGAACCTATGTCGACCGAGCTTATAAAAAAATGGCATCATAAAGGAATTCCGGTACGGCAGGGATACGGATTAACTGAATTCGGCCCCAACGTTTTTTCCTTAAATCAGGAAGACAGTTTAAGAAAAATAGGTTCGATCGGTTTTGCAAATTTTAATATTGATATCAAAATTATTGATGAGGATGGCAACACACTCGGAGCCAATCAAATCGGAGAGCTTCTCTTAAAGGGGCCGATGCAAATGAAAGAGTATTGGAACAATACGAAGGCCACAGAGGAAACCATCAAAGACGGCTGGCTCTATACCGGTGACTTAGTGAAAAAAGATGAAGAAGGATATTTTTATATCGTTGGGCGAAAAAAAGACATGTATATCTCAGGCGCCGAAAATGTTTATCCACCGGAAGTTGAGCAAATTTTACTTAAACTCAAAGGTGTCCGCGAAGCCGCGGTAATCGGGATTCCGGATGAAAAATGGGGCGAAGTCGGTAAAGCTTTTATAGTAAAAAATGATAAGTCACTGACGGAAGAAAACATATTAAGTTATTGCGCTGATAATCTGGCAAAATACAAAATTCCTAAAAAACTGGTTTTTCTTGAGACTTTGCCCAAAGGTGAAAGCGGAAAAATTTTAAAAAAGAATTTACCGCGAGATTAACTTGCGCGGAAATTATCCTCTGGACCTGCTCCGAATTGTACCCTTTTTGAGGTCGAGTCGGGCTTCAAAACGATTGGTGTCTTCACAGCGCCCGTTTTTTAAGGCCGCCTTGTTGCAAATGTTAAATTGTGTAGGAGGTTTTTATGCTGACAGCACAAAGAGTTTCAGAAATTTATAAAAGTACTTCTTCCCTTAAGATCCGGGAGACGCCCCACCAGCTTGATAAGTACGACTCGGCCGGTGCGAGCACAGATAAAAATTCACATAAAAATTTTAAAGATATACTGCTGAAAGAAATTTCAAAAAAAGATTCTAGAAAAATTTCTTAAAGCGAAGCTGCGTAGCTTCTGTTCTTCAATGCTGCAATTCTTTCTTCAATCGGCGGATGAGTCCTAAACAGTGCTGATATTCCCGTAGACTTTCCGAATATTTTTAATGTTGCCAATTTATCAGGGCCTTCTTTTTCTTCTTTAGGGATCGGAATCAAATGTAAATTCTGCAACTTTAAAAGTGCTGCGGTCATTTTATCGGGAGAAGAGAAGCGCGCACCACCGGCATCAGCTCTGAACTCGCGGTGACGTGAGAAATAATTGACAACAATTGAACCCAATAGCGTAAATACGACTGATACACCCATGTAGATGGCTTGTCTCAAAAAGAAATCGCCCAGTCCACGCCGATCATCATCACGTCCGCGAATTGCATTCATAACGGCCATTGTAATAATTTGAGCGATAAACATGGCAAAGGCATTCACTACACCTTGAATTAAAGTCAGTGTAACCATATCACCGTTAACAACATGGGCGATCTCATGCGCTAAAACGCCTTCAATTTCTGAATCGGTCATCGTATTGATCAGACCGGTTGAAACTGCAACCAGTGATCTTTTTTTCGATGGGCCGGTGGCAAAGGCATTAACATCGGTGGATTCGTAATAACCGACCTCCGGCATAACTTCTAAACCGGCACTTCTTGAAATCTGATAAACCTGGTCTATTAACTTTCGCTCCATTTGGTCGGTTGTTGTAGGCTCTATAAGCTGAACACCGTGAAAGCGCTTTGCCATCCAACGGGACAGTTGTAACGAAACAAACGATCCGACCATGCCGTAAACTAAACAAAGAATAAACAACCCTGCATATCCGCCGGAAGTTAAATTGACTCCGAAAAAACGGCCTATGAAAGCAACAACGAATTGAACCGTTATGGCCACCAGAATACCTGTGATGATGAAATAACCGAAACGCTTAAGAAATGTCATGCTGACTCCTACGTATTTAGTTTGCTTTCTCTAAAGGTGATTCTTATGTTGCCATTGTCAACAGAGCTGTCAATTATGTATTTTTTGCTGAAAGACAGTGCAATAACTTATCGCACCTTATAAACGTAGGATTTTATTAAGTAATTTAGGTATAATTCTGACTTTAACAAAAGAGTGAACTATGTCTTCCACAAAAGTATTCGGCGGTCTTGATAAAAAGATCCTCATCAGCATTTATCAATCGATGGTTAAGTCACGCGTTCTTGAAGAAAGACTTATTAAAATTTATCGGGCCGGAGAATCTTTTTTTTGGATCGGCGGGCCGGGTGAAGAAGCTTGGGGCGTTCCACTCGGCATGTTAGGAAGAAAAGGTCAGGGGCCGGCGTTCGATTTTTATCATTTACATTATCGTTGTACTCCCACTTTAATTGCGATGGGACTGACGATGTTAGATGCAACCCGACTCATGATGAATCGTACGACCGACAAATCAACAGGTGGACGAAATTTTTCGGGCCACTACTGCATTCCGGAATGGAATGTGGCGCCGGTGACGTCGACTCTCGAGGTTCAATATCCGATTGCCTGCGGAACTGCGCATGTGCAGAAACGATTCGGCCAGAAATCAATTTCTATTGTGACGGGCGGCGATGCCGGAACGGCTGAAGGAGATTTTGCTTCTTCATTGATTTTAGCTTCTCGCAAAGGGCAAGAGTTGCCGATTTTGATAACCGTACAGAATAATAAATGGGGAATTTCAACTTCATACGAAGGACAGCACGGTGAAACGCAGATTGCAGATCGTGCCAAGGCTTTCAATATAAGATCACGCGTGATCAACGGCAACGATCCGGTGGAAGTTTATTTATGTTTGGAAGAAGACATGAGCTATATCCGTAAAACTGGTAAGCCGGCATTTATCGAAGCTCATGTTTCCAGATTGTACGGACATTCTTCAGCCAGCGGTGCAAACCCGGTTGCGGAAGAAATTGATCCGGTAAAACTATTTGAAAAGAAATTACTGGCAGCCGATTTAATTAAAGCCAAGGATGTAAAAGAGCTCTGGGAAGATTATGAAGCAGAAGGCGTACGCGCAGCTGAGCAGGCCCGCTCTGAACCGGTACCGGCTGGCAGCAGTGTGTGGGATCATACCTATGCTGGAAATGAAAATGCAGATTGGAGAAATTTCTAATGTCCAATATGGCCCAAGCCATCAGAATGGCGCTTCACTATGCAGAATCAAATTATGATTTAAAAGATATTTTCGGTCAGGATGTGGGCGCTCCGTTAGGCGGAGTGTTTACGGCAACTCAAGGATTAAAAACCACCTGGAATTCCACGCTGGATGAACGGGGAATTATCGGCATGGCAATGGGAATAGCCATGACGGGTGAGCGTTGTGTGGC
>JAYTFA010000148.1:0-1763 GCA_043734765.1 Pseudobdellovibrio sp.
AAATGTTGTTAACGTGGTTCCACACAAAGGAGAGCAAATGAAAAAGATCTTCGCTCTATGTTTATTGGTTATTTCATCTACGTCTTTTGCACAAAAGGCCACTTCAGGTTTGTCGTATTCAATGCCTGCGATTGAAGTCGGGTTTAAGTGGAATACTGCTAAAATTACGAATTCTACTTCTGATAAGCAAGAAGTGGGATTTCAGTTAGGTGTATCGACCGTTTTTAATTTCTCGACAAATTTCGGATTACGAACTGGTCTGTTTTATTCAGAACGACCGTTCAGATCTGAATTTGCCGGTGGTAGCAGTGCCAAAGGAAAGATAACTTATTTTGAAGTACCGGCTCAATTGATGTTTAAATTTGAGGATTTTGCCGGCGTTTATGTTGGACCAACCCTAGCGGTTAAGCTGGGCGATGAAGTGACTCCCGGCAGTTTAACGGATGTAAAATCAATGGTGGTGCCGATTACTTTTGGCGCTCAGTTTAAATTTACTCCGCTTTTGGGTGCTAACGTGTTTTTTGAAACCGTGGCTAGTGATTTAGCAACTGGTGTATCGAATTCTCGGGCTGTTGGGGTAAACCTGCTATTGAGCTTAGATTAATTAAGTCGGGAACCAAATGAAATTAGCCTCTCTTAAATCCGTAAATTCGCTTGATGGAGACCTTGTTGTGATCGCAAAAGATTTAAAATCTTTTGCTCGCGCGGGCAGTGTAATTCCCAATCTCAGAGAAGCAGTTGAAAATTGGGAAAAAGTCGAACCCAAGCTTGCTGATATATACCGTCAACTGAATAGCGGTAGTTATCCTAAGTCAGAAAAGGTAACTGATGAAAAAATATTTCACTCGGCTTTACCTAGAACCTGGTTATTTGCGGACGGCTCCGCCTTTATTCATCATATCAAATTAGTCCGCCAGGCCCGTAAGGCAGCGCTGCCAGAGACACTGTTAACAGTTCCGTTAATGTATCAGGCTGAGAGCGGAAAATTTTTGGCACCTACAGAAAATATTCCGCAGCGTGATTTCAGCCACGGAACTGATTTTGAAGCGGAAGTCGGCGTTATTGTTGACTACGTTCCGATGGGCATAACTCCAGAAAAGGCTTTAGAGCATATTAAATTGATCGTTTTAATTAATGATGTTTCTCTACGGGGATTGATTCCCGAAGAATTGGCCCAGGGTTTTGGTTTTTTTCAGAGCAAGCCGAACAAGAGCCTCTCACCCGTAGCCATTACGCCGGATGAGCTGGGTGAAGCATGGAAAAATGGACGGGTGGAGTTGCCGCTGGATGTTCGTTTCAATTCTCAATTTTTTGGGAAGGCCAACGCCAAGGAAATGCATTTTCATTTCGGGCAATTAATTGCGCATGCCGCGCGAACACGCGATCTGGCGGCCGGCAGTTTAATCGGGAGCGGAACGGTATCAAATGAAGACGCCAGCATGGGCTCATCATGTATAGCCGAAGTGCGTGTGCTGGAACAGATTAACAATGGGGAAATAAAAACGTCCTTTATGAAAGAAAATGATACAATAGAGATTGAAATGAAAAATAAAAGTGGAGAAAGTATTTTTGGACGTATATTCCAAACTGTCAAAAAAATTAACTAAATCTGTTTTTAAACTCATTTTATTTTTCATGTTGTCCGGCTGCACTTCTTTAAGTTTAATCAATGCAGTTCCTGAAATTGAATCACCAGCAATGCAAGGAAACAATGATCGTATTGGTTTTGAACTGTCAGGCATTGGCGGCAAGGAACTCATCGT
>JAYTFA010000149.1:0-1757 GCA_043734765.1 Pseudobdellovibrio sp.
CCCCCGGCACCTACAAGTGCGCCCAATGTTGCAAAACCGACATTCATAACGGCAGCAGTTTTTATTCCGGATAGAATTGTCGGCAAGGCCAAGGGTAAATCAATTCGGAATAATCTTGCTTTAAAAGAAAGTCCGATAACCTCTGAAGTTTCACGAAGTGCCAGCGGGATTTGCTGAAACCCTGTATGTGCTCCGCGGACTATCGGCAATAAACTATAAAGAAAAAGAGCAATAAATGCGGGTGTATCGCCGATACCTGTTAAGCCGATTATATTTAAGGGTTTTATCAGTATAACCAAAAGAGCCAGGCTGGGTATTGTTTGAATTCCTCCAGTGACCCATAAAATCAGGCGCCCTAGCCCCGTTTTTTTTTCTGCAATAATTCCAAGCGGTACGGCAACTAAAATGGCAAAGAAAAGCGAAAAAAGAACCAATTTTAAATGTTCTTTTGTACGAGCAAGCAGTCGTTCGGTCCGTCCTGCGGCTTTTTGATTTGTATCAATGAAAAACTTTTCACGCAGAAAAGTAGCGGCCACTTCTTCGCTGGCAACCTTATCCACTTTGGCTCTGCGGTTCATGTTGATCATTTCCGTCTCGGTTATTTTACCTACAAATTGATTTAATATTTCACGCAGTTTAGGTTCGCGTTCTGCCGTAGCCAGGCGATATAGGTAAAGAGCATCATAGCGCGGAAAATAATTCAGATTGTCCTGCAAAATAAGTAAATCATAATATTGAATTTCCGCATCTGTTGAATAAAGATCCATTAAATCAATGTCTTCGGTTTGCAGCGCACGATAGGCAACATCGTGATCAATTCCCCGAACCTGGGTCTGGTACAATCCATATTTTTCTTTTAATCCGGGCCAGCCATCACGGCGCTGAAGAAATTCTTCGCTCCAACCCAGCTTTAATTCGCGAAAACGGGAAAGGTCCGAAATTTTGCTGATACCCAACTGCGCCGCACGCGTTTTTTTCATGCCCAAGGCATAAGTATTATTAAACCCCAGCTTTGCGGTGGCACCAATTCCCATTTTAGCCAAATTCTGCTGCAAGTCGGACAGGTCTTTATGTTTGTGTTTAAGTAATTCTTCTTCAATCGTGCTGGTGTATTCGGGATAAACATCAATATTTCCGGCCAAGAGAGCATTCCAGAGAATACTTGTTCCACCGAACTCAGCAATGTGCTTTGCCGGCACATTATTTTGAATCAACATTTGCCGGGCAACTTCGCCCAAAACAACAGATTCTGTAAATTTTTTCGAACCGACTATAACCGGAGTCTGCGCCAACGCGCCGGCTTCAGAAAATATAGCCAGAAAAAATAATAATAATTCAAAAAAAAGTTTCAAATGGAACTCTCCATAATCAAATGATGAGAACTAACAAAAAGTTTCACAAAATCATCGGCAGGTTTTTCAATAAGCTCCCGAAGAGTACCGGCCTGGGCTATCTGTCCGTGATTCAGAAGTAAAATACGTTCCGCTAAAAAGCCCGCTTCAAACAAGTCATGAGTCACCAGCAAAACGGTTTTACGCATTTTGCGGAATATTTCTTTTAAGTCCGACTGCAATTGGCTTCGCGTAATGGGGTCAAGGGCGCCAAAAGGTTCATCCAGTAATAAGATAGGCGGATCCAGAAATAGCGCCCGCATTATTCCGATCCTCTGCTTTTGGCCTCCTGAGATTTCTCGGGGATAGCGTGAAAGTACTGTGCCGGAAATTTTTGTGAGCTCGGCTAGCTCCTGAATTCGTTTC
>JAYTFA010000150.1:0-4675 GCA_043734765.1 Pseudobdellovibrio sp.
AAAGCTATCTTTAAATTCGGATTTATTTTCTGTTTTCCATGCTTTAGCAAAATAACTGGAACCCAAAACACCGATTTCTTCTCCGGACCAAATTGCAAAGTAGAGCGGCTTTTTCAGTTTAGCTTTGTTTTTTTCTGTTGAAAAAGAATGGGCCAATTCTAAAACTCCGGCCACCCCTGAGGCGTTGTCATCGGCGCCATAGTGAACTTTGTTTTTCTCTTCACCGCGTGCAAGCGAAGATCCCGTGCCTTCTCCCCGACCTAAATGATCCCCATGAGCTCCGATTAAAATAGCCTTTACTTTTTTACTGTTTTTTTCAGTCTGTAACTTAGCTATGACATTTCGGCCCATGGATTTATTATGAACTAAACCTATCTTGGCGGAGACATACTGAGAATTGAGATTAAAACCGCTTGTGTTGGTTAAAGAATCAAAATCGCTTTCCACCTTGCTATAGGATCTGTATTTTGAATCGGACTTATCCAGGATTCGATCAAATAGCTGTGTTGATATTTTAATAACAGGCAGAGTAGTTTCCGAAAGACTTCCTTCAAATTTTAAATCTTTAATGCCCCTGTCAGTTACAAATATCACGCCGGCCGCATTATTATTTTTAGCGACTGTAATTTTGTGTTGTGGCCTTGCATAGGATAAAAGATGTTGCTTCATTTCTTTCGTTGGGTGATTGGGAACATGATCCAGTAGCACCACCCACTTACCTTTAACGTCTAAATCTTTATAAGAATCAAAGGCTGTGAGTTTATCGGTAGCCGGCGCTTTAATCCCATAGCCTGCAAAAACCACAGGAGCCGCATTAAAATCCCCGGATTTTGAATACGACAAAACCTGATAATCTTGGCCTCGCTTAGGCTTAGCTTCAAATCTTCCATTAAAATCCACAGAATTATTTTCAGTTGCCGTAACCGACGAGGTGAATTCAAAAGTCTGGATAAAATTTTGTCCGATGGCCGGGACCAAACCCCAAGACTTGAAGAGCTTCGCAATTTCTGCGGTGTAAGTTTTTTCTTCGTCTGAGCCGGTTAATCGACCTGCAAAATCGTCTGAAGCCAGATACTTAACTATCTGTCGGGTATCATTTTCATTGATGTCCGGTGTGAGATTGAAGGACGCAGCTTTATTAACCGGCATAGTTGACCTAATTAGTTTAAGAGCCTGTTCATGATCCCAATTGGCTAAATAAATCTGACTTTCACCTTTTTCATTACGACGTGTCCAGGAAAGAGTTTTACCGTCCGGCGAAAAAGCAGGAAGCCCGTCAAAGCCCTCTGCATTTGTAACCCGAACGGGTTTCCCCACACCTTCACTGTCGATAATAAAAAGTTCAAAATTAGAATAACCCAATACCGAAGAGGTGAAGATAATATACTGTCCGGAAGGATGGAAAAACGGAGCCCAGGATAGTGACTTCAGATCGGTAATTTTCTTTTGCTCTGTTCCGTCAATATTCATTGTGTAAATGTCAGCCTGATTGCCGTCGGGAGTGAAGCGTCTCCAAGTGATTTTTTTACCGTCAGCACTGAAAAATGGCCCGCCGTCGTATCCGGGAGTGTTTGTTAAGCGTTTTACATTGGATCCGTCGGCATTCATTATGTAAATTTCCATTGCATAGGAAACATCACGTTCTAAAATCTTTTTTTCAGCATCCGTGAATTTGTCTTTGTACATGGAGCGATTAGAAGCGAAGGCAATTAATTTTCCGTTTGGCGAGTAAGACCCTTCGGCATCATAACCGAGCTCTTTCGTTAATTGCTTAATATGTTTACCCTTCAAATCAGATTCAAAAATATCAAACTTATCATCGTAATTCCAGGAGTAACGTTTTTTAACGGGCTTGGCTCTTTCCTCATATTCGCTTTTAACTTTTTCGCTGAATTTAGGATCCAGGTGGGTCGAAGACCACATGGCTTTTTTAAGATTAGGATGAACCCAGCCGCAAGTCGTCATACCCATACCGGTGGAGAGGCGTGAACTCTTGCCTGATTTCAGATCAAGAATGAACATCTGGAAAAAAGGATTTCCTTCTTCTCGCTCAGATTGATAGATCATCTTTTTGCCATCGGCGCTGAAATAACCTTCCCCGGAACGGGATCCTACGAAGGTAATCTGCTTTTGATTTGTTATCAGAGTATTCGGTTGATCTAAAAACCCGATACTGACCGGTGCGATAGCTGTTAACGCTACAAATGCGACGAGGGGTATGATAAACTTTTTCATACCCCCTATTTACGAAGAGAGGCTGGAGATGTCAAAATCTATTCAAAATTTGGATCAAAAATCTGTAAATAAAAAATCGGTTAATAGCTCAAAACTATGACATTAAAATGCGCTAACTTTCCGAAATGCACAGGGTGCAGTTCATGGGATACTTCCTATTCAGAGCAAAAGCTCAACAAAATCTCTTATTTGCAGAGTTTATTAAAAGCCAATAATTTAAACTTTGGTGATAGGCCTGAGTTTATCAGTTGCGGAGAATTCGGGTTAAGACATCGGATCGATTTTACCATTGAGTATTCACCTGAAACACAGCTCCATACCACCGGCTTTTACGATCAGGATAAAAAGCTGATGACTATAACAGAGTGTTTACAGCTCGATCCAAAACTACAAAAAATTTATTCTGAGTTTATAAAATTTAAATTTTTCTACGGAGACAATCCTCTTAAAAAGGGAAGCGTGCGACTGAGGCTGAGTCCGAGTGGGCAAAAAGGCTGCTGGCTGGATTTTTCTAATATAGATATCAAGCACTTACTGCAGGATCAAAAACTATTAAATGAGCTTTTAAATGCAGGGTTCATTATTGAAATCGGGCAAAAAGGTAAAAAGCTTAAACGCGAGAATGGAAATTTAAAGTTATCCGAAGCTAATCCTGATACCTGGTTTCATACCGTTGATTCAACAGATAAGCCTATTACTTTAAAGAGTCTGATTTCGGATTTTACGCAGCCATCATGGATATCCGCTGAGGCTCTGGTTAAAGTTGTTTTGACCTGGATTGATGGAAAACAATTAAAGTCCGTATTGGAATTCGGATCAGGAATCGGTCAATTTACTTTAAGTTTTTTGAAACACGGTTTAACTGTGGATGCCTGTGATATTAATTCTTCTGCACATGAGCGACTGCTAACAAATGCTCAGGAGCATAATTTAGAGAGCCGATTAAAATTGCATCTTGGTGATTTTCACAGAAAACCTGTGCCGAAGAACAAAGCCTACGATATGGTTTTTGTAAATCCTGCCAGGTCCGGATTAGGCCATTTTACCGAGCAGATCCTTAAAACCGAGGCTGAGTGTTTAATTTATGTTTCTTGTTTTCCCGAAACACTCTGCAGCGATTTAGAAAAGTTAAAAGAAAAATTTGAAATTTGTAACATAATTATTATCGATCAATTTCCACAAACAAAGCATTTCGAAACCTGTGTTCTTTTAAAAAAATTAAACTAAAGAGTAAATCCGGATGCCCGTGATTTCACCGGCTAAATCTCGCTCAAAAATAATGGATAAAATCGGTATGGTTATAATTCCGGTCGCCAGCATTAATGTGGTTCTTCCGATCACTCTGAAGCAGTAGCTGGCTTTAATTCTCTGGACCGGCTGCCCTAATCGTAACTGGCAGGACCACTCACCGAGTGAGGCTCCCATAAAAATGCGCATCATAATTAAATAGGCCCAGAAGCTGAACAGAAATGAAAATAAAAACATTTTTGTTATATTGGGCTCTATGGACACAAATTTTAAAACATCACGAGCCGGAGTTTTCATAAGGAATGAAAATAAAATCATGGCAAAACAACTGATTGAAATTAAAATTAAACTATCAATAAATGCCGACATCCAGGACCATAAAGCCAGTTTAAAACCGGAACGGTTCTGTGAGCCGCCCTGAAAATCCACCTGATCATCAATAAAGTAATTATCGCGTTTAAATATACCGGTCTTAGTGAGCTTTTTGGGAAGTTTCACGACCGGTGTTATTGAATCTGGATTAGGCCTTATTGGCGTTAACATGTTTAATGGCTCGTTCCCGAAGACGATGGTGTTGCCGGTATCTGCGGTGGACAATTCATCGGGTTCTTATACTTTTGACCGTTCCAACATGAGTAAGTCGGGCAATTATCCAGGTTGGCTACTCGGGTTGTAGAGTCCGGACACAAGTAGGTTTGAGCAGGCCCGGGTGTTGTGCCCGTTGCACAAACGCAAGTTGTTGCATTTGCCGTTTGCCCCGGAGGGCAGCCATCGCAGGAACAAGTTCCGTTGGTTTGTTTCTTAAGTGGCGGTGTACACACCTGGCCGCAAGGAGGAACTGATCCATCCGGGCATTTATCAAGAGCAGGATTCAGAGCCGGCTTTTTTGGTGCCAGGAGTTTTATAAGTTTGTAACCGGCGTAAACCGCAACTCCTGTAACTAATACAGGAATTGCATATTTTTTTATACCGTTGAAGATCTTGCAGATAAATCCGCACTCATCATCTTTTTTATCTTTTTTTGATGAAGCTGAACCGCAAGACCAAGCCTCCTGTCCTGTACCAACATCTGTGATATCTTTTGAAGGTGCTTTTCCATCTGCGCAAACGCATTTGTTGCCGCTTGCTCCTGCTCCTGGATATTTAGATTCACAATCTTCAGCAACCACGGGTGGTTTTACAGCTTCAGGCT
>JAYTFA010000151.1:0-2077 GCA_043734765.1 Pseudobdellovibrio sp.
GCAATTCCGGCGGAAGGCGGCAGGCCGTACTCCAGGGCTGTAAAAAATTTATCATCCAATTGCACCGCGGTCTTACCTGCTACGTTCTTTTTTTCCAGATCCTCTAGGGCTCTTTTTCTCTGCACTGCAGGGTTATTGAGTTCATGAAAGGCGTTTCCTAATTCAAGTCCGTGCCAATAAAATTCAAACCTTTCGGCCCAACCGTCAGAACCGATCCGCGCCAAGGCGGCTTGGTAAGGAGGGTACTTTTCTACAAAAACCAAACGATCCTGCGGCCATTTATTTTCAATTTTATCTATAAAAATTAAATAAAAATAATCGTCGATACTTGTAGCGCTGGCCACGTCGATTTGTAATTGTTCGGCTAATTTTTTAAGATCTTCCATTGAGGTGTCAGGCTTCAGATCGTAATTGCAATATTTCTTAAATAATTCAGCAACTGAAAACGTAAGAACTTCTACGGGCCTATCTACTTTTAAAAAATCCGACATGGCTTCCACTAACTCAATTGTGTCCATTTTTATTGAACTGAGCCCTGTAAAGGACCTGTACCATTCAAGCATGGTAAACTCAGGCTCGTGACGGCTGGTTTTTTCGCCATTTCTGAATACTGAAGCAATTTCAAATATTCGCTCAGCGCCTTCGACCAGTAGTTTTTTCAGATTGAGCTCAGGGGAGGTGGGTAAAAAATACTTAGTGGTTTGGGAGCCCAATTTGAACTCGGTTTCAAATACTTCCAGACTTGGTTCAGTACCCGGACAGGTCACCAAGGCCGGAGTTTTTACGTCCTGAAAGCGCTTTTCTCTGAAAAAAAGCCGGATCTGAACCAAAAATTCCTGCCATTTTTTATGCTCTGACCATTGCTCACTCCGTGCCGTACGCTCAGTTAAATTAGGTGCAAGCAAAATAATTTGGTTGGCCGGCATAACAACAATCAGATCTCCTTCTTTTAAAACATCACCGGCTTTAATCGTCGGCGAATCTTTAAATGTCCATTCTGTTAAAACCTGCATTCCTAAACGAATCTGCGTATTGGTTTGCTCGACCCTGCCCCACTTCAGTGCTCCTCGCGGCATGTCAGGGTAGGCGGTCCAATCTTTTTGTAAATATAGATCTCTCGATTTACTCATTTAGCTTTCTCATTTACAAAAGATCGCTTATAAAATCAGACTATGCAAGCAACAACACACGACAACCAAAACGCGCTCACAAAGCTATTACATAACGAATTCAATAAATATAAAAGTTCCGCCGACTTTGTGGCTTTTAAATTTATCAGAGAAAAATCCAGAGACTATTCTGTCCGTAACGGAAAAACCGAAGACCTGAATGAATTTAACGACCAAGGCTTGATGATTGAAGTTATGATCAAGGGACATATAGGTTACGGAGCAACCAGCGAACTGACTTCGGACGGCATAAAACGGGCCTTTAATAAAGCGCGCTCCATGACTGATACCTCTTCCCGCTACGCTGTTTACCAGTTTGATAAACAGATCAGGCCACCGGCCAAGGGGCAATATGAAACCATTCGAAAAATTAAGTTGGATAAACTTTCTTTGGCGGAAATATTTGATTTCTTAAAAAAAACGTCTCTTGCCCTGAAAAAAAATGATCAGATTATTACAGCGGTTGCCGATGCCATGTTAATTGAATGCACACAAAATTATTTTTCCTCTGAAGGTGCTGAGTTCAGCCAGGAATTTGACATTGTTGTGAACTCAATGTCTGCCACAGCCAGTGACGGCAAGGAATCTCAAACAAGATCGCTGCACGGCGGCCGGGGAAATTGTCTGCAAACCGGTGCCGAATATTTTAATCTGGATTCTGCACTGAACGATTGTGAAGAAATATCAACACAAGCGCTTGAGCTTTTAAAGGCTGAAAACTGCCCTTCTGAAACCTGTGATTTAATTCTTTCTCCGGACCAGATGTTATTACAAATTCACGAATCCATTGGTCACCCACTGGAACTGGATCGCATTTTAGGTGATGAGCGAAACTTTGCGGGTTGGAGTTTTGTACAGCCAAAGGATTTCGGCGCACTTCAGTATGGCAGCCCCATGATGAATGTGGT
>JAYTFA010000152.1:0-2981 GCA_043734765.1 Pseudobdellovibrio sp.
CTGAATCTCCGGGATTTCGATCCGGGTGAAACTGCATAGCCAATTTTCGATATGACTTTTTTATAGTGTCGGCGTCGGCCGTTCTCTCAACATTTAAAATTTCATAATAATCACGTTTTGAAGCCATATTTGCACTAATATGAGTTCTTTTTTAAAAAGGTCAAGGGTTGCAGATTTTGCCCCGTCAAATGCTGAAAATAAAGACAGATTATTTAGTGGATTCTTTTTCCCTGATTTTGCTTTGCAATTTTTTAATCCACACCGGATCACTTTCATTTTTAATCAACTGCTGTAAAATTATTTTGGAGCTCAGGTCGTCGCCGCCTTCGCTTGCAAGGCGGCCGGCCGTAAGCCGGAGCCAGGCCGGGGCCCCATTATCGGCCGCAGCCAAATAGAGTTTTGAAGCCTTTAACGAGTTTTTTTCCTCGTACAAGGCATGGTAGCCGGCTGCATATAACAGCGGCCAATCTTTGCTAAAATTTGCCACGCCTTTATCAAAAATAATAGTGGCTCCTTCGTAATCCGATATCAGAATGGTTAAGGCCAACCCACCGTAATAATAAGCATCTTTAAATTTATTATCCAATTCTACTGTGAGATTAATCACATTAAAAAGCCAGGACTTGCCGTGGCACTCGCGTTCATTAATGGGGTTGTCACAGTGATCCATGTCCTGCACAGCGCGTAGCCAGAATGAATCGGCAACTTGCGGCGAAAAACCCGCTGTCAAATATTTTATTTCGATAGGTGGAGTAATATAATCTTCACGATTCAGAATTTGCGGCTTGGTTAACTGATTTTGAATTACAAAAAAAAAGGCTACTGTAAGAAGTAGCCTCAATTCTATATTTCTTATATTAAATAAGGATCTACAATCCATTTACCACCGAAGCAATTAACTTATTTTGGTTGATAGACCAGGAGTCTGAAGCTGCTGAATAAGCAGCTGGCGCACTTCGGGGATCACCAGCGGCTACTGCAACAAATGCAGTGTCCGAACAAGCAGCTACACCATTAAGCGCAACTGCTGCAGCAGTAAAAGCAATCGTAGCATTCCATGTTGCCCCGGTACCCACATTCACAGCTGTCACATGTGCCTGACAATTTGCGATAGTTTCAACAGGCGCCCCGTTTGCTACTGTATAGTTAGTACAAGCCGCTGGATTAAAACCTGCAGTGTAACGTAAGGCATTTCCTATCACTGCAAAGCCGACATTTCTGACGTCAACTGTATATAAATTCCATTCACTCTTAAAACTGGTTTCGGCAGTAAAAAGAGCGCTTAAATGTCCCTTTGCTTCTGACTGTCTCGCTTTAGCCTGAAATTTTGTATATTGTGGAATACCGATCGCGGCTAAAACCCCGATAATCGCAACAACGACCATAAGCTCGATGAGCGAGAAACCTTTATTGTTTGTTAAAATATTTTTACGCATTGAAAAACTCTCCTTGTAAACGACGAGCGTACATACATGTACGCGTGGATTATTAAAAACTTACAGACTAAGGATATCATTTTGATAATGAAGTGCAACATTAATATTTTTAATGATTTTAGTTATTTCATTTTGAGATTTCGTCTATAATTCTGAGATATGGGAAATAGTGGAAGAAATAAAACCGACTCGCCTGGCGGGCTAGACTTAGATATAGAGAGCGAAGAATTAACCGAGGTTCCTAAGCTATACAAGGTGCTGATGCACAATGATGACTATACACCGATGGATTTTGTGATTTTCGTTCTCAAAAAATTTTTTAATAAGATTGAAGATGACGCTTATAAGATAATGCTGGACGTCCACAATAAAGGAGTCGGCCTTGCGGGTATTTACTCGTTTGAAGTGGCTGAAACCAAAGTAACGCAGGTTAATCAATTCTGTAAAAACAATCAACATCCGCTTAAAACCAGTTTTGAAGAGGAGTCTTAATATGCTTTCAAAAGAATTAGATAAAAGATTCGGAAAGGCCATTGATCTGGCCTGTAAAAAAAATCATGAATTCGTAACTTTAGAGCATTTTTTATTTTGTTTGGTCGAAGCACCGCTCTTGGTGGAAATTCTGGAAAAGTTGGGCACCTCACCCAGCGAAATTAAAAAAGAACTTGAACCTTATATTAATAAAAATCCTGTTTTTACGGATGAACAGAAAAAAGATTTCGGCGGGGTCGAAAGCTGGAAGCCCGATTTAAGCACTTCGCTGCACCGGGTTTTTGAAAGAGCGGCGCTACAGATTCAGGCCGCAGGTAAAAACGAAATCAATGAAGGACACGTTTTGGTTTCGATTTTTGAAGAGAAAAAATCTTTTGCCACGTTTTGTCTGGAAAAATGCAACGTACGCCAGTTTGATGTTATTTCGATCATCAGCCATGATCTTTCTGCTGGTCCGGTTAAGGGGCTGACTGATGACGATGCTGAAACCAAAACTTCCGGTAGCAAAGCTTCTGCACTGGATGATTTTGCGCTGAATTTAAATGAGTATGTTCTTTCCGGAAAAAAAGATCCTTTGATCGGCCGCAATGATCTGCTTCAGAAAATGATTCAGACTTTAGGTCGAAGAACCAAAAACAATCCGCTGCTCATCGGAGATTCGGGCGTGGGAAAAACAGCCATTGCCGAAGGTTTGGCCGAAAAAATTGTGCAGGGTGAAGTTCCTGAATTTTTAAAAGATAAAATTATTTATTCTGTTGATCTCGGGTCACTTCTTGCCGGCGCCAAATACCGCGGCGACTTCGAAGGCCGCTTAAAAAATATATTAAAAGAGGTTAAGGCCCGTAAGAATGTCATTTTGTTTATCGATGAAATTCACACGATTGTGGGCGCCGGCTCAACTTCCGGCGGCTCTATGGATGCCTCTAATTTATTAAAACCCGCTCTCACCAAAGGCGAAGTTTCCTGTATCGGTGCCACCACATTTCAGGAGTACCGCCAGCATTTTGAAAAAGACAAAGCGCTTACAAGACGATTTCAACGGCTGGATGTAAC
>JAYTFA010000153.1:0-4522 GCA_043734765.1 Pseudobdellovibrio sp.
TAAAAAAGTGGGCACAACAAATTAATAAAAAAATTAAATCCACTGAACAGTTCCAATCTGAACAGTCTGGCGATGCGTCCTTCAGTAAAGTGAATTCACCCTGGGCCTCTCACTGGAGGGTCATCTGATGAAAAACAGCTTATTAATTGAAATTAACGGTACGCAAAAAACAGTAATCGCAGAGATTATAGATAAGAAACTCTGGTTTAAGATTGACGAGCAGATCTACAGTGCAGACATGTCGGATTTAGCTGGAGGAAACTACAAAAAAACTAAAAATTTCAGCAAGACTCCGGATAAAATACTGGCACCGATGCCCGGCAAAATAACTAAAATATTCGTGAATGAAAAACAAAAAGTAAGTAAGGGTGATGCGCTCATCGTAATGGAAGCTATGAAGATGGAGTATACACTTAAAGCTGAAATTTCAGCACACGTAGAGGCGGTATTTCCTAAATTAGGTGATCAGGTTACTCTGGGGTGCTTACTGATTCAGCTTACTGAAAATAAATAAAGGTAGAGATAAGTGAAACAAGTAAAAATAGTTGAAGTAGGATTAAGAGACGGATTGCAGAATGAATCCAGCAATCTTACGATTGAACAGAGATATGATCTTTATGAAAAGTTATCGAAATCCGGCGCTAAGTTTATCGAAATCGGTGCTTTTGTTTCGCCAAAATGGGTTCCTCAGATGGCCATTACGGCTTCGCTATCAGCCCTTATATTATCTGAAAATAAGAAACTTAAGTCCAAGGTTTCGTTAAGTGTATTAGTTCCGAATGAACAGGGAATGCTTCAAGCAATAGATGCCGGAATTAAAGAAGTTGCTATTTTTGCAGCCTGCTCAGAAAGCTTTTCTCAGGCCAATACAAATTGTTCAATAGATGAAAGTTTTGAAAGATTTATTCCGGTAATGAAACTGGCCAAAGAGTTCAAAATCAAAGTCAGGGGTTACTTGTCCACCTGTTTTGGTTGCCCATTTGAGGGCCCCGTACCCGAAAAGAAGGTTGTCAGCCTGGCAAAAAAAATGCATCAAATGGGAGTGTATGAAATTTCCATTGGAGACACAATTGGCATAGCAAATCCTGCACAAGTGACCTCTCTTTTTACAAAATTAAAAAAAGCGGTGCCCGCAAAAAAATTAGCTGGGCATTTTCATGATACGCGCGGGCAGGCACTTGCTAATATTCTGGCTGCATACAATGCAGGTATTCCCACTTTTGACTCGAGTATTGGCGGTTTGGGTGGGTGCCCTTACGCGCCCGGGGCAGCAGGCAATGTGGCCACTGAAGACGTGGTTTACATGTTTGACGGCATGAAAGTAAAAACTGGTTTGAATCTAGATCAGCTGATCGCAACTCATCATTGGTTGCAGCCACTGATCAATCACGGACTTTCTTCAAAAGTAGGACGCGTGGGTAAATTCAAACCGCTCGGTAAAACTAAGGCCCCATAATTGCTTTGGATTGCAGTATGGGTTATCTGCAACGTCCTTTCGGACTTTTTTTCTTACTATTAATGCTTACAATGGCTCTGCAGGTAGCTCTAAAAAAGCCGCTTTGTATTGATTCCAGCATTGTCTACAATATCAACAATATCGAGTCAGAAAAAACCGAAACAATTTATAGTTGTGATCAATTCAAAGTGGTCTCGTTTTCCTCTTATTTTTATGAAAATCTCAACAGTTTAGAGGCCCATTTAATGAAATTGGAGGCTGTGTTCAGCTCACTGGGAATAACCAACAAGTTCACTATAACTCTGGACAATCACAGTGGGCTCCCACCCCGTGAAACGCCCTATGGTATTCAAATCGGAAAAGATTTGCTGGCGACAGATCAGCTTGAAAAGGCATTGCTGCAAGTGAGCCTGAAAAATAGATTAAAATCTTCCGACGTTGTTTTTTTACAGACTCTCGCCGATTTTTTAATGGGAGATTCAAAATATCAGAATCTGGTGTCACAGGCCCTGGGCCAAGCGTTCACAGAAATAAATGTGTTTGAGAAACAAAAAATCAGACGTCGGATCATAAGCCGTTTGAGGCTGTATCCAGACAACGACGAGAGGAACGCTATTGAAAAACTAAAGGAATTGTTTTCATCGGCTCAAAATCCTTTGTTAACAGCCCGGTTCATTAAAAATCTGAATAAATCAGGTTTTTATGACGAATCTGAATTAAAATATTTAAAACTGGATATTATTATTGATGACAGCACGTCTACGGACTTTGACAGCAAGCTAACTGAATTAGCTAAGAATAACCCGAATATCAAAGTTGCATTCAAAAACACCGACGGGCTTTTTCTATTACCATCGCATCTGAAAATTCCCCGCACTCTGGAAAAAAAAATACTCACTAAGTATCGCTTGGTATTCGGTGGAAAAAAGAAAAATAGAACTGTCGTAAACGATTGCCTTAACAATTCTGATAGTTTAATTTTAATTCATTCCGATAAAGAACTTAAGGAATTAAACCTCGGCTCGTTATTCTCTTCGAGCGTAAATGAATTTCTAAGCAAAAACAAAGAAATCAGTTTTGTTCAAATTCATTTGCCATCTTATAGGTTAATATATAAAGATCTCGGTAGTATTACTAATTATTTTGATTTTGTTCGCGCTAAAAGTTTTTCCCGATCCGAATATAGGGCAATGGGCTGGAGACACACCGAATGGTTAAAAGATTTACAGGCCTTCAGGCCCATTGCAAATTTCGATGTTATTCAGTATTTCCGCGTAAACTGATTGGGCTGCTCTTTATATTATTTGCACAGGCTTCATTCGCACAAACGCCCATCGGGCTCTATGAAGGGCTTCTCGGCAATTCGGGAGCGGCTTTAACAGATTCATCGGCCCCCTCGTTTTATAATCCAAGTTTATTAACACGAAAAATAAGCGATTCGTATGCAATCAGTGGCAATACCTTCGGAAGTTTTTCAAGCAAAAGTGATTCTCAGGAAAGCAGTTCGGTAAACATTTACCCTTCCTACTTGAGCTCTATTTTTGTAAGCGAATCTCTGGCGCATGAGATTTTTATAATTAATTTAGCTCCGACAAGAATAAAAAATGTTTTTAACAACAACTCTGTTAACTCACTTTTTGCCAACGAGTCCAACCGCGAAGGAAACAAAATACTTTTGGGATATTCAATGGCATTTCGGAAGTATGCGTTTGCGTTGAGTTATTTTGTTCAATACACAGAAATTCAGGAATTTGGTTTTGCCGAATTTACGGATTTGACTTCTGCACTGAGGACAACATCCATCACTAAGGGTAATTATTCAAGCTTAGCGGCAGGGCTCTCGGTTTCCGGGCATAGTCAGTTTGAGGATTATACTTTGGGATACAATTTAAAATTAAGGCCGGCCGTTCTATACAAAAAAAATAAAGCTGAAATAAAAAGCTATATTCGCGGTGAAAGCCTACCTTCTGACTACCGAGTTTCGGAGCAAAATTCAGAAATTAGCGGAGTTGATGTCATTGGAACCACGCTCATAATCGGACATGCGTTTAGGTCCAGCGAACATGAGTTTATAACAGATTCTCAGTTTATAGAAAAAGGAAGCCAGAGCTATGGTTACGATTTGTATCAGAGTTTTGGCTATCGCTTCAGCTCGAGTTCAGGGCATCAGTTCTTGTGCGGCCTGAATCACGGTATAGGCGGAGATACAAAATATTTAGGTCAGAACTTCTATGTTTCCAGTGGATATTCCTGGCTGAACAGAATTAACCGAACAACAATTGGTCTGTACTTTTATCGATCTAAAATCAATCAGGAAGTTACTGCGGCGGGTCTCACATTTGGAAGTGAATTTTCATATTAATTATGTATAGTTAATAGGTATGATCAATTCAAAAATATTCAAATTAAATGCAGTTATCTTGCTTGTTTCATTTTTGGGTTCATTTCAAATGGGTCTGGCTCAAACAACCCAGGTAGAGACTCCGATTACTGCTGCAAATTCCTCAGATATTACAAAGGCTGCAGATACAAAAATTAATCATGTAACTTATGGATTGCCTCCGAAACTGACAAGTGCCGAAATCGAGGCGCTCGACAAAAAAAATCGTGCTAAAGGTATTATAGAGAGAATTCGATATCGGGATATTAAATCGATTAAATGGCCCGCTGATAGTCTAGAAAATTCAAATGATGGTAAAGAAAAATTCAACAATATTACTGAAAAGAAAAATGCTCTGGACAAAAAATGCAGACTGTTTGCTGCGCAATATTCCAACGAGGCTAAAAAAAATCTAGGCATAAGAAAAGGAATTTTAAATCTAGATAGTATTTGTGATATTTCAGTATCTTCACTGAAAAATATAAAAGATATTGATGACGAAGCTTTTAATGAATTTGGGGCTGCTATAGTTGAAAGATTCGATCGCATACTTTATGTTTACTATAATTCAAATGCTTTTAAAATGAATAAATTCTACGACAAGTCTTTTTTTGGCCTTGTGGGTATTCCTGCTCACTTCGGCAGTATTTTTATCCAGAGTTTGGCGTTCTTGTCTCTTATTTTAA
>JAYTFA010000154.1:0-2814 GCA_043734765.1 Pseudobdellovibrio sp.
CAGGCACTCAATTTTGATAAAGCAACGTTAGAAGAACTCGGGCAAAGTTCGTTGTTTCACGATATCGGAAAAAGAAATGTGCCGCTTGAAATCCTCTGCAAAAAAGGCCCCCTTGATGAAAATGAATGGGTGAAGATGCGTCTGCATCCGACGTACGGGTTGAAAATTTTAAATGAATTCAGCGGTATCAGCGACGCCATTAAAGCAGCCTGCTATGAACATCACGAGTCGTGGGGCGGCGGCGGTTATCCCCAGGATATTTCAGGCCATGAAATTCATCCGTTCGGGCGCATCGTGGCTCTTACAGATACTTATGATGCCATGACGACCCAACGATCTTACAATACACCTTTAAACCCCACTGAAGCGCTTAACATGATGAAAGACAAACTTTCAGGACGTTTTGATCCCGATATGTTAAATGCCATGTACTCCACTCTTTTCAAGATGGAAAAAAAGGTTTCTTAAGTAAGTGTCTGCACCCAGTGGCTCAACCAAGGTTATTATTTTTGCCCTCATAGCTAATTTCGGAATTGCAGTCACTAAACTTGGCGGAGCGCTTTTTACAAAAAGTGCCTCGATGATGGCCGAATCCATTCACTCACTTGCCGATTGCACCAATCAGATTTTTTTACTCATCGGTGCCAAAGCCTCACAAAAGCCGCCGGACGAAAAACACCCACTGGGCTACGGTCGCGAAAGTTTTTTCTGGTCTTTCCTGGTGGCTATTCTGCTTTTTTCCATGGGTGGGATTTTTGCGATCTACGAAGGCCTGCATAAATTATCAGGGCCCGAACAAGAACTCAAAATGCCGCTCGTAGGAATTGCAATTCTGATAGTTTCAATTTTGCTTGAGACCGGTTCGTTCTATGCGTGCCTTAAAGAAGTTAAAAAGCAGAATACTCACGGGAGTCTCTGGCAGTGGTTCAGAAAATCCACGGCGTCAGATCTGGTTGTTATTTTCGTGGAAGATTTAGCGGCGCTCATCGGTTTAGTTATTGCCTTGCTCTTTTTGTTCGTAGCGCTTATTACGAACAACCCGATGTGGGATGCTGTGGGATCGGTTGCCATCGGTACTCTTTTAGTTACGGTTTCTTTTTTACTGGCCTATGAAGTTAAATCTCTTTTAGTGGGTGAAGCCGCATCTGCACACTACAAAAAAGATATTGAAAAACATTTTTTGGCGCTGGATCCGGAAATGAAGATTCTGAAATGTATCGCACTGGTCACTGGTAATAATGAACTCTTAGTGAGTCTTAAAGTGCTGCCCGGCTCCAGGACCACCAGTAAGACGTTGATCGAGGCTATTAATAAAGCGGAAAGCTCAATCAAAAAACAATTTCCCGAAATTAAATGGCTTTTTGTTGAACCGGATTTTGAAGATTAAATACTCAGAGGCAGTCGTAATCAGACCAATTTACGAAACATTCGTCGGCTTTTTTTAAAATAAATTTCTTTTTTTTAATTTCCCAGACAGGAACCGAATCCGGCGTTGCCTGCGGCGCCACTCTTTTATTGTGCGCCAGATAGTCTTCTAAACCCATCATGGCCACATCACGGATATCCAATTGCAAAAAAAGCCAGTTCCATTTTTTATTTTCGTCTGAATCTTTTTTTTCTGAAATTAAAACGATCGTTTTTAACGGCGAAATCCCGCGTTTTGCCAGTCGTTCAACGATTTGCTCAAGGTCAGGATCGATAACTCTTTTTTTGGTTCTTGGGTTTTTTAAAATTAAAAAATCGGCTGAATTTAAGCTCACACTGCCCGGAATATGAAAACTGAAATAATCCAGTGCGCTTCGCGTATCAACAACGACAAGGGCTTTATTGTAATGATTGGCCGATTCGTCTTTAACCACGGTGGGCTTGATCTGGCAGCCAACTGCCAGCAAACAACCGAGAAAAATGAGAACAACCCATCTGATTAAAATCACTTGTTATGACTGATCTTCATTGTAGGGAAGAAAATAATATCCCGAATGCTCGGACGATCGGTGAATATCATCACCACTCGCTCAATACCGAGGCCTACGCCACCTGTTGGCGGCATTCCGGTTTCGATTGCATGTAAGAAATCTTCATCCATCGGATGAGCTTCTTCGTCATGACCACGCTTCGACTCCTGATCGCTCAGGCGATTTCTCTGCTCTTCCGGATCGTTCAACTCAGAGTACGAGTTTCCGAGTTCCATGCAGGCTGCAAACGGCTCAAAGCGCTCAACAAGATTTTTATTATTGCGGTGAATTTTTGTAAGCGGTGAAATTTCAACTGGATGATCCATCACAATTGTTGGTTGCCACAAATGCGGCTCAGCTGCAATTTCAAAGGCCTTCATTTGTTTTTCGCCTCTTGAAAGATTTTCCAGTTTAACCGGCTTGTCTGCATTTTCGGTTATGTATTTATCCAGGGCTTTTTCATCCTGTGGATCGATGCCGGCGTGCTCTTTAATCCCGTCCATAACAGTGAGACGCTTCCACGGCACTGCAAAATCAATTTCTTTCCCCTGATAAACAACTTTTGTGGAACCGGTGATTTCTTTACAAACGGACGAAACCAATTCTTCGAACTGTTTCATCTGGTAATTGTAATCCGTATAAGCTTCATAGAATTCAAGCATGGTGAATTCAGGATTATGAGAACGGTCGATGCCTTCATTTCTGAAATTTTTGCCGATTTCGTAAACTTTTTCAAAACCTCCCACGATGAGGCGTTTTAAATAAAGTTCCGGCGAAATTTTCATATAGAGTTTCATATCCAGCGCACGATGATGAGTGGTGAACGGATGGGCTGCGGCACCGCCGTAAAGCGGCTGCA
>JAYTFA010000155.1:0-7067 GCA_043734765.1 Pseudobdellovibrio sp.
CTCCTTCATTGTTTCAATTATTTATTTCTTATTATTACCTTGGTTTAACAAAGCTGCAAACGGATTATTAAACGGATTTGTCGGTCTTTGCTGCTGATTTTGGCGATTGTCGCCTCTCGAATCATTTCGAGGTTCAAACTTCGGAGCAGGTTTCGGTACATCACCGGGAGCACGGGGCTTGTAATTGCTCTTGGTAGGCTTGGGATTGAAATCCCCCTTCGCTCTGGCCGTTTGCTTTTCCTGGGGCTTTTCACTCCGTTGTTCTTTCTGGTCTCTGAATGATTTGTGCTCAGGAGTGGCCTCCAGCTTCATCGACAGAGAAATCTGGCTCTTGGCCTGATCAACTTTTAATACCTTAATCATGACTTGATCCCCGGGATTTACGACCTTTCGGGGATCATCTACAAATTTGTGAGCAATTTCAGAAATGTGAACTAAGCCATCCTGATGAACACCGATATCAACAAACGCTCCGAAATTCGTCACATTCGTCACGAGTCCCGGACAAATCATTCCTTCTTTAAGGTCTTTGACCTCAAAAATATCATCCCGAAACTGAAAAACTTTAAACGGATCTCGTGGATCCCGCCCCGGTTTTTCTAGTTCCTTTATCATGTCATCAAAAGTATATTCACCGACGATGGTGGCCCACTTGGTTCTCGCAGCTAACAATTTTTTAGCGCCATCCCCGACAAGTTCATTAATATTGGCACCGAGATCCTGAGCCATATCCCGAATTGCACTGTAACGCTCAGGATGAATTCCGGTTGTGTCTAAAAATACTTTCCCATTTAAAATTCTTAAAAAGCCGGCGGCCTGTTCAAATACTTTTGTTGTAAATCGCGGAACCTTCATAAGCTCCGAACGTTCCTGAAATAAACCATTCTTTTTTCGGTGATCAATAATGGCAGTCGCTAAGCCCGGCCCGATTCCCGCAACATAAGACAACAACGAAGATGACGCTGTATTAACGTCAACTCCGACGCTATTTACGCAACTTTCAACTACGGCCTCTAATCCTTTTTTCAGATGTGACTGGTTCACGTCGTGCTGATATTGTCCCACTCCAATCGATTTAGGATCAATCTTAACAAGTTCGGCTAAAGGATCCTGCAATCGTCTCGCAATAGAAATCGCTCCTTTTACTGTTAAATCCAAATCCGGAAATTCAACTCTTGCCACATCACTGGCAGAATAAACCGAAGCTCCGGATTCATTCACCATGATGATCGGTATTTCTTTATCTTTTCCTAATTCCCTTAAAACTTTTTTCAGAAACATTTCTGTTTCGCGTCCGCCGGTTCCATTACCTACGGCAATAGCTTCAATTTTAATTTGCTTTGTGACCTCGCCGATAAGGGCCTGAGCTTTTTTCTCCATTCCCTCGCCGAGAATGTGCATCACTGTATGGGAAACGTAGTTACCGCCTTTATCGACAAGCGCAACTTTGCAACCGGTCCTTAAACCGGGATCTACCCCTAAAATACACTTCGGCCCATACGGTGAACCTAATAAAACCCGTCTGACATTCTCACTGAAAACCTTGATCGCATGTTCATCCGATTTTTCTTTCAGTTTAGCGTGAACTTCGTTTTTAACCGACGGGATCACATACACATTTAAAGCCAATCTTGCA
Organism: Pseudobdellovibrio sp.; assembly: GCA_043734765.1. Taxonomy (GTDB): domain Bacteria; phylum Bdellovibrionota; class Bdellovibrionia; order Bdellovibrionales; family Bdellovibrionaceae; genus Pseudobdellovibrio. Next base: position 1,637 of record JAYTFA010000155.1, read on the forward strand.
GATTCTTTTAAATAAGTTCCGATCGCGTTGTCCGGACTGCTTGTGGCAAACTTTTCATACATTTTCAGAAGACTGTCGTCATCACCGGCCAGATCAACAGTTAACTCTTCTTCTTCCCATCCACGCTTCATCGCCATGTAACGATGAGAAGCTTTTTCTTCGAAAAGATTCTTTAAGGGCTCAGTGTAATCTTTTGCATACATTTCGTATTTAGAATTTGGTTTATATCCCTTCGCCGCTTTTGAGGATATTTTTCCGTTTTCAAAATAATTTTTAAGAACTTGCTCCCGCAGAGCAACATCATTCGCAATTTTGTCCACGATAATATCTTGCGCACCTTTTAGAGCATCGTCATAGGTTACAATTTTCTTATCAGGATTTATGAAATTTTTTGCTTTAATTTCCATAGTTTCAGAATCCTGAACAGTGCCATGCCCTTTTTCCCAGATCCAGTTAGCCAGCGGCTCCAACCCTGCCTCGCGTGCAAGAGTAGCTTTAGTTTTTTTCTTTTTCTTAAACGGTTTGTAAATTTCCTCGAGCTCATTCAGATTCCAGGACAATTCAATACGCTTCTGAATTTCAGGAGTTAAATTATTTTGCTCGCCGATTTCCTTTACTAAAAAAGCTTTACGTTTTACGACTTCCTGATAGGTATCGTGAGCCTCGATAACGTCCCGGATCTGCACTTCATCCAGATTGCCGGTTTTTTCCTTACGATAACGCGCGATGAACGGAACTGTTCCGCCTTCGGCAACTAATTCCAGTACTGCGGCTGCCGACTTCACTGAAATACCTTGGGTAAAACGAGACAAATAACCCTGCAGAGCCTGTTCCATTTTTATTAATCCTTCTTAATTTTCATTCTTGTTTTCGGGATACGTCATAAGTAAAAAATGTTTTATTTATGACGGTACATTATTAGACCGTGACTTGGGTCATAAGGGGAAACTCCCACACTGACACGATCACCTACCACTATACGAATATTAAATCTGCGCATTTTTCCACAAAGTTTAGCTGATATTACAACTTTGTTAGTTTCTATTTCAACTTTATATAGCCCGCCAGCTAAAGCGTCTACGACCTTACCATCAAATTGTGCTAAATCATCTTTTGACATGCGCCTCAAATACTAAAGTTAATAATATTCTGAATCAAATAAAAAATATCTAAACTAATTCTTATAGTTGCTGATCAACATCCGAATTCCATTTTCAAATAGCACTTCCAAGCGGTCATTTTCGTTAGTTAATATAAAGCCCCAGCCCAAAACTTTATGTTGTAACGGCGCTAATGAAGGATAGCTCTCAGTCATTTTATAAGTTAAAGCCTTATCTCGACCGTACTTTTTGTTGAGCTCAGCCCATTTGGCTTTTTCATCATTCAAATTACCTCTATCAACTTTTACCGGCTTAACTTTGCTTGTTTTTTCAACTTTTCCGACTTCTTCCGGAGCGGGCTCAGTTTCCATCATCGAAACAATTGTCTGGGATTTCTTAACTTCGGCTTTTTCGGCTTCTTCAACCGGAGCTGTTTTGCCTTTTTTTGTCATAAGAGCCGGTTTCAATACCTTAACAGGTTTTGGCTGCAGGCTTTTCGCAACTTTCACCGGCGCGGGCTTCAAAACTTTAACAATGGCTTTAACCATTTTTGCGGCTGTTTTCACAAGCTTGGCTGGTTTCGCCGATTTTACCTTTTTTGATGTTTTCACAACTTTCGCTTTTGCAGTTTTTGCCTTTGCTACAGTCGCCTTCTTCTTCAGTGCAGTTTTTTTAGCCATACAAGTAAACCTCTATTAATGTAGTTATATCGTGCACCGCTTGAACGACAAGTAAAATGATGTCTTTTCTTTCGCGAAGCATTACAGTAACTCTATGAAATCAATATCTATTGATCAAATTACAATAATAAATCCCAACATACTTACACTTAAACAAAAAAACGAAATTTCGGTTACAGAAGTTCTCCCTGCAGAACTTGCAGGCCCCACGAGTTTGGTATTTGCCCCAAATAAATCATTATTTAAAAAAGCCATCGAAAACAAGGTTCGAGCGCTGATATTAGCTGAATCAGCCTTCATTGATGTTCAAAATGAAATCCCCTCGGATGCAACAATTTGGACTACAAAAAATATTCAGGAGGCCATGAGCTCGGTTCTTCAGCTGTTCGATAAAAATAAGCAGCATCTGACTCAGGGGATTCATCCGACTGCCTCTATCCATCCAACTGCTCAGGTCTCAAAAACCGCGCATATTGGCGCCTATACGGTTATCGGGGCCTATGCAATTATAGGAGATGACTCAATTATTTTCCCCCATGTTTATATCGGGTCCTATTGTGAAATCGGCAAGCGTTGTTACATTTCAGCCCACGTGACCATCGGCTCCGATGGCTTCGGTTTTTTTACCGATAAAACTTTTACGCATCATAAAATTCCCCAGATCGGTAAAGTGGTTATCGAGGATGATTGTGAATTCGGATCTCATTGTGCTGTAGATCGCGCCACTCTCACCGAAACCAGAATCAAAAAAGGCTCAAAATTCGACAACTTCTGTCATATTGCTCATAACGTTCAGATCGGAGAAAATGCTCTCATCGCAGCAGGTTTTATCGTCGCCGGATCATCCATTATAGGTAAAAACTTAATGACCTCAGGCGGAGTTCACGCCTTAGGGCACTTGAAAATTGCAGATAATGTCATCTTGTCGGCCCGTGCCGGTGTTACACAAAGTATTGAGCAGTCCGGCATCTACGGTGGATTTCCGCTGGAGCCCCACAAAGAAAGCCTTAAAACCCACGTTTCTATTCCGCAAATAAAAAATCTGAGAAAACAGGTTACTAAAATTTTAAAGCATTTAAATCTTAAAGAAGAAGAATAAGGGAGATTTCATGCCATATGAATTCTATAAAATTGTCCATTTAACCGGAATCGTCTTGTTATTTTCGGGGCTCGTCGGATTACTGACAATCAAGATGGCCGGAGTTCCTGTTGAAGGTAAAACTAAATCACTTGTTTTTATTTCACACGGCCTCGGAACCTTTCTTATTCTCCTCGGTGGATTCGGTTTACTGGCAAGATTAGGCCTGGTGCGGGATCTGCCTAACTGGGTTATTGCAAAGCTTGCAATCTGGCTTGTTCTGGCCGGCGGCATCGCGCTTGTAAAAAGAAAAGGCCAGATCGGCACACCCATTTTTGTTGGGTTAATTTGTTTATTTATAGCCGCAGCCTATCTCGCCATTTTAAAACCATTTTGATAAGGGCTCTGATCCCAAAACGTGAGGGCAATGCTCTCTGAATTGAAGAAGTCAGAAACTAAAAAGCCCGTTTTTCTTCTTTAGACTTACGGTGACTGCCTTCATACATTTCATATTTTAGAAATCTGCATTCGATATTTCCATTGAAAACAAAATGTTTGCGCGTGGATTTGAGTTTCATTTCCGACAATAATTCTTTATTGCCTGCAAGCACCCAGGCCTCGCAGCCGTTAAATCTGTGTTTAAGAGTAAAACCAAGATCACGGTACACGTCTTTTAAATTATCTTCATCACCGATTCTGGAACCGTAAGGAGGATTACAAATGACCATGGATTTTTCTTCAGGCGGCAGCGCTACAGATACCGGTGTGCACTTAAATTCAATGTGCTCAAGCACTCCGGCACTTTTTGCATTTCTTTTTGCAATATCAACTATTTTTTTATCGAGATCATGACCGTAGAATTTAAAATCAAGTTCTTCTTTTTCACTGTCAATAGCTTCCTGAACCGTGTCCGCCCAGGCCTGTTCATCAAAATCGAGTAAGTTCATAAATCCGAATCTTTTTCTCTGTAAGCCGGGAGCCATATTCAAGGCCATCATGGCAGCTTCAATCAGTATGGTTCCCGAACCGCAGAACAAATCCACGATGGAGGATTTTTTATCCCAATCCGTCAGTCCGATTAGACCGGCAGCTAAATTTTCTTTAAGCGGAGCCTCACCGGTGCTGAGCCTGTAACCCCGCATAAATAGTGAATCACCTGTTGTATCTACGGCCACAGAAAACTGATCTTTAATACCGCGTACGTGTATTCTCAAGTCCGGAGACTTCGTGTCCACATCAGGTCGCACGCCGAATTTATCGCGGAATTGATCTACGATGGCATCTTTAATTTTCATGGCAACAAATCGTTGATCGTGCAGCATGCATTCTTTAACCACAACATCGATGGCGATGGTTTGGGTGGGTTTTATATATTTGGTAAAATCATGCTTGCGGATATTATTATAGAGTTCGTCATTTTGATAAGCCGGAAAATCTAAAATCGGTTTCAAAATCCGGCTTGCATATCGTGAATTAAGATTCGCTTTGTAGCAGCCGGCCCAGTTGGACTCAAACACCACTCCACCAGAGGTTCTTTCCCAGGTTTTTAAACCAAAAGATTGCAATTCTTTTTCAACTAGTTCAGCCATACCTGTCGGGCAAGAAGCATAAAAGTGTGCCATATGAGATCCTCTATTAAGTTTTCAATCGTCCAGTTACGTTTCGGTATATTTCGGGCCGCCGCCGCCTTCGGGCACAGTCCAATCTATATTCTCGAACGGACACTTAATATCACAGGCTTTGCAATGTATACAGTTCGTATTATTAATTTGTAAATCATACTTGCCCGTCTCTATTTTAGAGGGGAGCATCTCGTACACACTTGCCGGACAAAAGCGTACGCAGGGAGACTTATACTGCGGCTCACAAATGGTTCTGCAGATATCACCATTCTGTAAAAGCAGGTGGTTGGGGGAATCTTCGTCATGCATAGTTCCGGTCAGGTACACACTTCCCAGTTTATCGAACATCAATATGCCATCTGCCGGCGGAAGCTGGTTTTCAGGAGCACTTAAGCCCTCTGAGCCCCAAATCTCGCTCATTTTAGCCGTCGTTGTGGCGTCGATCGCATGCGACTCCATTCTGTTGATAAGGCCCCGTCCGCCGCTTATTTCCTGCAAGGCAATCAATGGCAATGAAGCAAACATCCCCATAGATAAAGTCTGATGAAAATTTCGAACGCGATAAAGTTCTGTTTTTATGTAACTATCGTACACGGCCGCTTCATAAGATTGTAAAACATTCGCAGATGAATCCTGCTTTTTAATTGCATCAAGCGCAACATCCGCAGCCAACATTCCTGACTTCATGGCCAGGTGAATTCCTTTTAATTTCTGCACATCGATCATACTGGCTGAATCACCGCAAACCATAAACCCGTCGCCATAGAGCTTGGGCATAGAATACCAGCCGCCGGCAGGCAGGGTTTTGCCTCCATAAGCCAATACTTTTCCGCCTTTAACCATGTTGGCAATAAACGGATGGGTTTTTAATTTTTGCAGTTCACGATGTGGATCCAACGCCGGATCTTTTGTGTCCAGGTAGGCCACAAGTCCTAAAATAATTTTATCTCC
>JAYTFA010000156.1:0-1799 GCA_043734765.1 Pseudobdellovibrio sp.
GACCAAAACAACCGCGTTAAAAACATCATGGTGGCTAATTCAAAACCGTCGCAGGATCTTACCCCTTGCCACTACATCGGAGTTATTCTGCTGAATAAAAAAATTCTCAAATTGATTCCGGATAACATCGAAACCAATATTTTTTATGATGTGCTGATCAAAGAACTCAAGAATAACTCAGTAGGAGTTTATAAATTGGATTGCCAGTGGTATGAAACCGGGAATCCCACCGATTACTTAGCCGCCACTCAAAATGTGCTCAGTAATTTAGATAAGAGCACTCTGGATTTTATCAATCGCTACGATTCTTCGACTGTAGTCGTAAATGAAGGTGGCTTGTCTTTGGTTTCAAATTCGGTATTAATTAATGAAGATAAGCTTCGGGGCTACAATGTGATTTCGAAAAGCACAAACCCAAATAATATCAGTTTTTCGGAAAAAATAGAAAATTCTGTGTTATTCGAAAACGAGATACTAAACCTTAGTTATTTTTCCTAAGCTAGTTGCTCTTGATGCTCCGGTGCTATCAGGTAAATTTGAATTCATGGAAAGCCCTCGTGCCGCTGCCAAATAGGCAAACGCCGCTCCTTCAACACTGAGAACCGGCCAGCTGTAATCGGCGGTAGTTTTAATCACAACGCCCGGTAAGTGGGAGCCGATTGTTTTCAGAAGAAACACATTCTTGGCGCCTCCGCCACAAAAAATTATTTCTTCAGGAATTTCATAAGCCAGCTTTTTATAAGACAACGCAATACTTTGGGCTACAAATTCAGTAAGCGTGGCCAACCTATCAAATACATTCATTTTATGAAGCTCTTTTTTATGTTTGTTATAAAAAACTTCACCGAACTCTTCGCGTCCGCAGCTTTTCGGAGGTTTAATTTTAAAAAATTTATGGGTTAACATTTTACTAACCAGTTTCAAATTAACTTTACCTTTTCGGGCCCAGCTTCCGTCTTTATCAAACTGCTTTTTCTCTTTTGTATAAATTTTGATGGCCATATCAATTAACAAATTTGCAGGTCCCGTATCAAATCCCTGCAGCAGCATTTTATTTTTAATTAAGGAGAGATTACTGATTCCACCTAAATTATGAACGCTGATTGTTTTTTTAGCCCGGCCGGATATGGCCTGATGAAAAAAGGTGGCAATCGGTGCGCCTTGTCCGCCCAAGGCAATGTCTCCGGCCCTGAAGTCCGAAACAACAATGGCTTTGGACTCAGCCGACAGATAACTGGGTTCGCCGATCTGAAGCGTTGCAATGGCACCACGGTGAAACACCGTTTGCCCGTGCAGTCCGATCAACTGAATGTCTTTAAAAGCTTCGCTCAGTTTTTTGTAGCAACTTGCATAGTACCTGCCCAGGTCATGATGCAACAGTGCGAGCTCATCAACATAAATTTTGTGCTGGGCTGCTTTAACTAACTTTGACTTCAGATTTTTAGGAAATGAAAAATTTTTACTCTCGATATACTCACATGAAAAATCATCTTTATTGATTGAAACCAAAACAAAATCGGCACCATCTAAGCTGGTGCCGTTCATAATACCCAAACATTTTATTTTATTCTGGCTTACATCAGTCATACTTTTAAGTATGACTGAATTCTGATTTACGGAGCAATATAATTATGCTCCTATGGAGCCAAAAAATTATCCTGTGCGGTTTTAAGTTTATAACGGCGGTTCATCATTTTAAAAATATCGTCGCCGGCCACACCAATCAGCTCGCCATTAAAATCTTTTGCAAGACCTTCGGCCGATGCAGGACCACGCGCCCCGCCACCAATGTCTTTTCC
>JAYTFA010000157.1:0-7865 GCA_043734765.1 Pseudobdellovibrio sp.
GCCCTTGAAATAGCGGCTGATGGCCAAATTGGTATTGTCGCAGAATTCAGTGAGAATAATCAGGTACATCACCTGATACACTCCGCTGTCAAAATTCAGTATCAGACCCAGATGCATAAAAGACCAACCCAGAAAAATAAAACCCAATAAAGTTAAAGAAATATACTGAATCATATTTTTATAATTTCTCTGAAATAGCGGAACCAGGCAAGAAAGCCCCAACACCATCATCGGCATTTCATTGTAGGCCGCCAGATTGTTCACCTGACTGAAAACCCCAAGCCCGATAATTCCCAGATAACAAATCCAGACAAAGGCCGTTTGGTGAAACATTCCCAGGATCTGAAAGTAAACTTTGGCGCCATAAATTGCGAGTAAGGTTAAAAAGATAATAGGAATGGGCGCCGAAAGGCCCATCAGACCGAACATGACCGGAGCTAAAAAGAGCCAGCTTTTGATGGAGGCCCAGGCAATCATAAAGTAATGATTTTTCTTTTTGAAAATAAAGTTAACACCCGCGCCAGCAAAAATAACAAATAAAACTATAAGCACAGTTTGTCTGTAAACCGGGCTTTCCCATGCGGCCGGAGACGAAAAAATCTGGTTGAATTTATTCATAGGTGATTCCTAAATCTTTGATTTTTTTGTAGAGACTTGATTTTGATATTTTAAGGATATCACAGGATTTATCAATATCTTTGGTTTGTGATAAGCAGAATTCAATTACTTTTCGTTCCTGTATTTTAAGAAATTCCTCTAATGTCTGATCCAGGCTGAAGGTCACGGAAGAATCCGCGGAAGCTCCGTTGCTCAGCAATTTTTGCACATCCACATCGCGGATAACAGGTAGTGCAGAGGTAAGCATAAGTTGCTCACAAACTCTTTTAAGTTCGCGGATATTGCCGGGCCAATTGTATTTTTTCAATTCCTCGAGGGCCGGCTCATCAAAAGACTTATTTCGTTTCGGTTTTTCATTTTCCAGAAAAGACCGGGCAATTTCGGCTATATCATTTTTTCTTTCGCGAAGCGGAACAATTTCGATACGATGAGCGCTTAACCGGTAATACAGATCTTCTCTGAATTTTTTTTCTGCAATTAATTTTTTTAACGGAATATTGCTTGCGGCAACCACCCGCACCTGAAAGTTCTGCGAGTCTTTGGAGCCCACTTTGCGAACTTCGCCGGATTCGAGAAATCGTAAAAGCTTGGCCTGCTGAGACAAAGGCAGCGCCTCGATTTCATCTAAAAAAAGATCTCCGCCATGAGCCGCTTCGGCAAAACCGATTTTATTTGAGTCGGCACCGGTAAAAGAGCCTTTAATATGGCCGAAAAACTCGCTTTCAAAAAGATTTTCAGTCAGGGCTGAGCAGTTAACAGAAATGTAAGGCCTGGTGCCCTCTTGCTGATTTAAGAGCTGGGCCACCACATCTTTTCCGACGCCGGTTTCGCCTTCAATTAAAATGGGGGACTTTTCAGATTTGAGTTCAGCTATTTTTTTTCGCAGGATTTCAGAAGACGCTGAAGAGCCGATAAGTTTAGGTCTGGATTTTTTATTTTCAAAACTGACTAATCTTAGATTCCAATAAGCCCCGATTTTTTCCAGAACCATGGTCACTTCGTCCGCAGAGAGGGGTTTGGCTAAAAATCTTTGCGCGCCGGCCTGAATAGACTTTTCCATTAACTGACGATCTAAATTGCCCGACATCGCCACAACTTCCAGCTGGGGATTTTTTTTAACAAGCTTATGAATAACAGCAATTCCATCTGCTGATTCAGGCGGCGTTACTTCAAGATGCAGATCAACCAGGGCCGCATGAAAAAAAACATGATCCGGAACTAGGCTTGGTTTTTGCGCAACGTAGACCTTAAAACTATCAGCCGCCAATATTTTTAGCGACGCCGCCAGATTAGGATCATCTTCTAAAATAAGGAGATTGAGCTGCTGATTGCTGATATTCAAGTTTCACGTCCTGTCATGAGTTATATCTTGTCGTAATCTGTTTTACGTTGATACTATTATTGCAATGCGCATTTTATTGACTGAGAATATTCACGAAATTGCAAAAAAAACTTTAATAGAAGACGGTTTTAAAGTTGACCTCTTGCCACATGCTCCTTCCGAAGAGGAGTACATCAGAATTTTAAAAAATTATGACATTTTAGGAATTCGCTCAAAGTCGGAACTCACTGAAAATATTCTGAAAAGCAATCCTCATTTGCTCACGGTGGGGGCGTTCTGCATCGGTACCAATCAGATTAATCTGAAAAAAGCCAATAGCCTGGGTATTCCGGTTTTTAATGCTCCTCATAGTAATACCAGATCCGTTGCTGAATTGGTTTTAGCCGAAATGGTTGTTCTTTCACGGCAGCTCGGCGATCGCAATACTTTGGCTCATCAAGGTGAATGGGTGAAGTCGGCCGAAGGATCGAAAGAGGTTCGTGGAAAGACTTTAGGTATTATCGGCTATGGGCATATCGGTAGCCAATTGAGTATTCTGGCGGAAGCCTTCGGACTTAAAGTGCTGTTTTACGATATTATTAAGAAGCTTCCGTTAGGCAATGCCAAAGCAGTTACACATCTGGATGAATTATTAAGAGAGTCGGATTTCGTGAGTCTGCACGTTCCTGAAACTCCTTCAACCACCGCAATGATCACCGAAAAGCAACTCAGCAAAATGAAAAAGGGAAGTTTTTTGATAAATGCATCCCGCGGAACGGTGATTAAGATTGCCGACTTGGTTCAGGCTCTTAAATCCGAGCATCTGGCCGGTTGCGCGCTGGATGTATTTCCGGAAGAGCCTTCGTCTAATCAGGAAAAATTCAAATCTCCTCTGCAGGGCCTTAAAAATGTTATTTTAACTCCTCATATCGGGGGAAGCACGGAAGAAGCGCAGTACGCCATCGGACTTGAAGTTGCGGAGAGCTTTCGTAAATTTATAAAATTCGGTTCCACTGCGGGCGCAGTTAATTTTCCGAACGTCGAGCTGCAGGCCAAAGATAATGTCACACGCATTATGAATGTGCACCGGAACGAACCGGGTGTTCTGGGTGAACTTAACGGTTTTATCTCAGAAGCCAAAGCCAATATTCAGGGGCAATATCTAACAACGGATCAACAGATCGGATATCTGGTTACAGACCTGGAGTTAGACCATTCAACAATGTCAGCCCAAGATCTGGCCCTCAAGTTTGATACATCAAAACGTAATATCAAAACTCGCATCGTATTTTAAAACAAAATAAACTAAATAACTTTTCCGGGATTCATAATTAAGTCAGGATCAAAAACTTTTTTGATCCCCTTCATCAGCTCAATTTCAGATTGCGATCGGCTGTAAGTAAGAAAAGATTTTTTTGTTAGCCCCACTCCGTGTTCGGCTGAAATACTGCCCATTTGCTTTTGCACCGCTTTAAAAACCAGTTCATCCACTCGGCGGCACTCTTTAACGAAGGCCTCTTTGCTCATGCCCTGCGGTTTTAAAATATTAATGTGAAGATTGCCGTCGCCGATGTGCCCGAACCAAACCACTTCCCAAGTGGGGTACTCTGCTGTCAGCACAGCATCGAGATCCTTCATAAAATCCGGAACTTTGGAAATTGAAACGGCAACATCATTTTTGTAAGGTGAATGCACGGATAAGGATTCGCTGATATCCTCGCGGTAACGCCAGAAAGTTTTGGCCTGCACTTCAGATTGAGAAATAACACCGTCAAGCACCCAGCCATTTTCCAGTACGTTTTCAAAGACCGACAGAATTTTTTCTTCAGAATTTTTATCAGCACATTCCACTTCGCAAACCACATAATAATCACTGACAGTAGCAAAGGGTCTTGCCAAAGCGCTGGTGGTCAGAACATGTTGGAGCGCTTTTTCAGAAAACATTTCATAAGCCTGGAGCTGGCATTTGGTTTTGAATTCAGAAAATACTTTCATAACACTTGAAAGTTGGTCAATGGCAAGAACCAATACTTTTACCTGAGGGGGTTGCGGCGCCAGTTTAATTGTGGCTTTCGTGATAAAACCCAGAATTCCTTCGCTGCCGATAAAGAGATGCCGCAAATCAAGTCCGGTGGCATTTTTTACCAGGCCGTTATTTAAATGCAATACTTCTCCCGCTCCGGTAACAACTTCAAGTCCGATAATCCAATCACGGGTTAAACCATATCGAACCACTTTGATTCCGCCGGCGTTGGTGGCGATATTTCCGCCCATTTGTGACGAGCCGCGGGCCGCAAAATCAATCGGATAAAAAAGATTTTTTGATTTTGCATAGTTCTGCAAGTCTTCGGTGATCACTCCCGGTTGGATATCGACAGAGGATTCAGTTTCGTTAAAACCCAATACCTGATTCATTTTTTCAAAAGAAACAATCACTTCATTATTTAAAGCACAGGCGGCACCGCTAAGACCGGTTCTGCCTCCGGAGGGCACCAATCCGATTTTTTGCTGTCGCGCCCACTGAACAATCTGCACAACATCTGATGTGGATTCCGGAAATACAACTGCCGAGGCTTTGATGTCAAAGTACGTGGTCCAATCCTTACCGTAGAACTGTAAAGAGTCGGGATCGGTTTTAATCTGGTGCGATTTTAAATTTAAAGAAGATATTTGCTGCACAACGATTCCTCTTTTTTAATTCTTTATCTTAAAGTTCGGATTTTAAAAAATGAATAGAGCGGGCAGAGGCCCCAGGCCCCAGTGGCCAAGAGGTAAAATCCGAGAGGCCAAAACCAAATCGGGCCTCCGGCAAGAGCGTAACTCAAAACAATAACGGAAATTAAAAAGCGTAGAGCGCGATCCCAGATCGCCGTATTGCAAAGCATCTTAATCTTTGATCAAAACCTGTAATTCGCCGGCTTGATACATTTCCATCATAATGTCGCTGCCACCAACTAATTTTTTATTGATGTAGAGCTGAGGAATTGTAGGCCAGTTGCCGAATTCTTTGATACCGTTACGGATTTCTTCGTCTTCTAAAACATTGATATCTTTAAAGTCCACACCGATATCCTGCAGAATAGCCGTTGCACGGGCAGAGAAGCCACACATCGGAAACTGCTGTGTTCCCTTCATAAAAAGAACAATTTTGTTTTCATTGAGTAAAGATTCGATTCTGTTTTTAACGTCTGACATATAAACTCCTTAAAGTTATTTAATAATCGTTTTAATGGAGAGGGCGTGAACTTCGCCGGTTTTTAATTCCGGCGCAAATGCTTTCATGACATGTTGATGCTGCTCTATACGGCTCAGCCCTTTGAATGCAGAACTCTTGACAGCCACTTCCCAGTGGTCGGAAGTTCCCGTCAGATCTTGAACCTGGATATCGGCTTCAATATCGGCATCGGGATAAAACTCAATAAGGCGTTGTTTCATTTCTGCAATTTTCATAATATATATTGTACTAGCAAAATTTCAGTTTTTGGGCAACTCTTGTAGGTAAATATGTGGTTTTTAGCTTATTTTTCCCTTCATTTAATCATTTATACGTTAATTCGAGCCGAGTTTTTGATTTGGAACTGGGGTTTTCTGAAATCTTTATCAGGAACCGAGATATTCCGGGCCTTTTTAAATGGCCTGAGGTTTGATTTTTCAGCATTAGCGGTAACCGTCGGGATTTGTTTTTTAGGGCTGATCTGGCTTTCCTTCAGCCGAAAAATACAGAAGATCTGGCTGCTTTTATTCATTCTGATCAACAGTATTTTTTACTTAATAAACATTGTTGATATCGAACTTTTTAACTTTACCGCCAAGCGGTTTTCGGCCTCTTCATTCTATTTGGTTAAAGAAGGTGAATTTTCCAATCTTGTGGAACCCTATTTCAAATTAGCTATACCGAGTATTTTAATTCTGGTGCTTTATATTTTTCTAGCCTCAGGTCTCATCCGGAAATTCAATTCCGTTTTTAATTTAAAAAAGAAAGTCTTGCTGACGATTCTGGTTTTGCTGGTGTCGGTGCTTTTTGCAAGAGGAGGACTTCAGCTTAAGCCCCTTACTTTTGTAGATGCCAAAATATTCAATAATACTCATGCAAACAATATGATTCTGAATTCCACTTTTACCGTTTTAAAAAGTGCCAGCCAAGAACACCTGCAGCGAGTTCATTACTTTGACAACAAGGAAATGCTTTCTTATTTAAACCGGCAGAATATTCAGCCTGTGCCCGTAAAAATCGATAAAAAACCGAATATTGTAATTGTAATATTGGAGAGCTTCTCCAAAGAATATATTGATCTTAAAGATCCGGAAGCCACCCCTTATTTTAATTCGTTACGAAAAAGAAGTCTGGATTTTACTGAAGCTTATGCGAATGGGCGTCGTTCCATAGAGGGAATGGCCGCCATTCTTTCGGGAATTCCGGCCTTGATGGAAGAACCTTTTATCAACTCGCAGTTTTCAGCAAATCAGGTTATCGGTTTAGGAACTTTGTTGAAGGCCGATAATTATCACACTAGCTTTTTTCACGGAACTGCCAACGGAAGCATGCATTTTGACAGTTTTACCAAGAGCGTAGGTGTAGATCATTATTTCGGTTTTGATGAGTATCCAGAGAAGAAGGATCATGATGGCACGTGGGGTATTTTTGATGAACCTTTTTTGCAATGGACCTGTCATAAAATAAGTGAGTTTCCGCAACCGTTGCTATCAACTCTATTTACGCTATCGTCGCATCAGCCGTATCTTCTACCGTCAAAACATAAAGATGAGTTTAAGGACGAGCGGCTTCCGATATTGAAATCGGTTCGCTATGCAGATTACTCCCTGGAGCAGTTCATGAAATGTTCCGAGCAACAGCCGTGGTACCAGAACACACTTTTTATTTTTACGGCGGATCACACGGGGCCGCCTCTTAACCCCGATGATACCTTTGAAAGTCGTTATCAGATTCCTTTAGTGTTTTTCAGTCCGCAGCAGGAGTTAATGAGCAGCCTCAGAAAAGTTAATTCCGAATTGTTTGCCCAACAGATAGATGTTTTACCTACCCTCTTGGACCTCCTCAAAATTGAATATAAAAACCAGAATTATTTATCGCGAAGTTTATTACGTCAGGGGCCCAAAGTGATTGCTCTTTATGCTGACAGACAATTTCAACTGGTTGGCGACGTGAAGGATCCCGACAAACAATTAAAGGCTATTCAGCAGTATTTCAGTGAAGGTCTGTATGACAACAGGCTTTATTATCCCGCAAAATAACCCGCGACTAATTAAGCGGCTTTTTGTTGGAGAAATTTTTCAATTTTAATCATAAGTTCATCAAAATTAATGGGTTTTGATTCATAATCGTCGCATCCGGCATCCAAGGCCTTTTCGCGGGCGCCCGACATGGCATGCGCGGTAAGGGCAATGATCGGAATATGTTTCGTAGACTGGGTAATTTTGCAAATCTGTGCCACCTGCCAGCCATCCAATAACGGCAAATTCATATCCAGCAAAACAAGGTCTGGCATGAGTTTTTTTATGAGTTCGAAACCACTTTCGCCGTCACCTGCCAACTCAACTTTATATCCCTTTTTTTTCAGCCGTCGGGAGATCAAGTCCTGATTGATTTCGTTATCTTCTATCACTAAAATTGTTTTCATTAGGCAACTCGCTTTTTTAAATGGATTGCAGAATTGGGTAGAACTAATTTAAAGGTTGAGCCTTTTCCGATTTTGCTTTCTACGGACAAAGTACCCCCTAATATTTTCGCAAAATTTCTGGATATACTTAATCCAAGTCCGGTTCCGCCATATTGGCGGATTGTAGAATCATCGACCTGGGAAAATTCATCAAAAATGGTTTCAAGTTTATTTTCCGGTATTCCGATGCCGTCGTCTGAAACCTCTGAAACCAGCCACGATCCGTCAGAATTTATTTCAGTATAAAG
>JAYTFA010000158.1:0-2551 GCA_043734765.1 Pseudobdellovibrio sp.
CCAAGATATGTTGTAAGCCGTGTGCCCGGAATCAGCCTGGATATAAAAATCGAATAAGTTAAAAGTTCTGATTTTTTTAATCGGGAGAGGGCATAGCGATGCCTTTTCAAAAAGCCCAGTTGATTCACAAAAGTAAATCGCGAAGCGAGGTAACCGATGCCGTAAAGTCCTATATCCCCGATGGCGATGCCGAAAAAACATGCTAAAAATGCAGAGGAAAAACTAATCTTATTTTCGGATACAAGCGCGATGCCGGATATCAGCGCAAGGTCTTCTAACAAAAATGTTCCGAAAAAAATCGAATAAAAATAGTTCAATTAATATCCTTCTGAGCTACTATTTTAATAGGTAATTTCAGATATTTACAATTATATTGAAAATAAACAAGGAGCAATTTGATCATGCCCGAACTTCCTGAAGTTGAAATTGTTTGCCGTAATTTAGCAAAAATGATCAAACCAGGTGAAAAGATTCAGCAGTGGTCTTTTTTTCGTGCGGATTTACGCTTTAAAATACCTAAGACTCAACTGCGGCAACTCATCGGCCATCCTCTGATCAAAATTGAAAGACGGGCTAAGTATATCTTATTTAATTTCGGCGATTACATTATGATTTCACATCTAGGAATGACAGGTTCATGGAGATTGGAAGGACGGGACTGGGAACGTAAAAAACACGATCATCTTGCATTTCAAATATCAGCCCATCGGTTTTTTGTTTTTGAAGACCCTCGACGCTTTGGATTCATTGAGCTGATTAAGACTGTAGACTTGCAAAAGAGATTTCAGGGGCTGGGTGTTGAGCCTCTTGATGAATTAACGGACTTTAAGCAACTCAGCGCAGTGTTCAGGCGAATAACCTCGCCTATTAAGACAGCAATAATGAATCAGAAATATCTGGTGGGAGTAGGCAATATCTACGCGTCTGAGGTTTTGTTCAGGGTGGGGGTTAACCCTCTAAAATCGTGTTCAAAGCTGACCCTTGAACAGTATTCAGAAATCTGGAACGAAATCAAAAAAGTGTTAAGCGAAGCCATTGCCGAAGGCGGATCCACAATAAAAAATTATCGGAATACATTTGGCGAGAAGGGAAGTTTCCAAAATAAATTTTTGGTTTACGGTCGCAAAGCTCAGACATGTATTAAATGTCACACAAAAATCAAAAGCATTGTTCAGGCCGGTCGCTCAACTTTCTGGTGTCCGAGTTGTCAAAAAAAGTAGTTAACAAGTAAAATTAATTATGAGAAGTTCTTCAGGTCACCAAAAACACCCCGTAAAGGGAAAGGATTAACCATGACTAAATTATTAGTAGCGTCTTTATTAGCATTGTCTTTTGCAACAGGTTTTACTTGTTCTAAAAATGCTCCTCAACAAGCAGCGCCGGTACCAGCTCAAACAGAAATGGCAGCTCCTGCAGCTCCGGCTTCTGGTGATGTTGCACCAGCGGCTCCTGCGGCTCCAACTGAAACAAAGAAATTAATAATTGATTATTGAATCAATTAAAGCCCGGCTTGAGAAAGCTGGGCTTTTTTTATTTAATTAGAGTTTTTGCTCGACTTGCCATTGGGCTATACCTCGTGCTCAAATTATAGATGCATAACATAATTCAAGGAGCATCTTGTGGAAGCATTAGCAAATTACAGTGGTTTTTTTTGTAACATCGGATCTTTCTGGCTCTGGATTCTGGGTTCAATTTTTCTGCTTCTCACTCTCGGTTATCTGAGTTCTTCTCTGATTGTATGGGCTATCGCGATGTTAGTTATACTTTTTGGTTTGGGAACCCCTCCGATTTTTCTCACAGTTTATTGTGCATTGATGATTATTTTTCTTATTAAACCTCTTCGGACGGCGTTGGTCTCCAAATTCGCCATGGATATAATGAAGAAGTTGGGAGTTGTTCCGCAGATTTCCGCAACAGAACGAACCGCACTGGAAGCCGGGGTTGTGTGGATTGAAAAAGATTTGTTCTCCGGAAAACCTGATTTTGAAAAAATCTTAAAAGAACCTTATGGTAAATTGAGCAAAGAAGAACAAATTTTCATGGACGGGCCGGTTGATGAGCTTTGCAAGCTCAGTAATCCATGGAAGATCTGGAAAAACAGAGAGCTTCCGCAAGAAGTATGGGATTTCGTAAAAAACAAAGGCTTTTTAGGAATGATTATTCCGAAAGAATACGGGGGCCTGGGGTTTTCGGCCATGGCGCACTCTGAAGTGGTGATGAAACTGGCTTCACGATCTTTATCAACCTCTATTTCGGTTATGGTGCCCAACTCGTTAGGGCCTGCGGAATTATTGATTCATTACGGAACTGAAAAACAAAAAAATCATTGGCTTCCTCGGTTGGCAAAAGGCCAGGAAATTCCGTGCTTCGGCTTAACAGAGCCGCTGGCAGGTTCTGACGCCGGTTCAATTTCATCTTCAGGTGTTATTTTCAGAGGTGAAGACGGTAAACTCTATATTAAAATTAATTGGAATAAACGCTGGATCACACTAGCCGGTATTTCAACGGTGCTGGGAATGGCCTTCCGATTACGAGATCCGGAAAACTTACT
>JAYTFA010000159.1:0-6642 GCA_043734765.1 Pseudobdellovibrio sp.
ACGGAATATCTTTTTCATCACAAAAAAATATTCCGGAAGTTTTACATTCACTCGGCATTCCAACGCTTAACAAAGATTTGATCTTGTGCAGTTCAGATCCTCACGATCTCATCAATTATTACAAGAAAATTGAAGGCATCAGGTCTACGCTGGATTTTGATATAGACGGAATAGTCATCAAAGTGAATTCACTGGCATTGCAGGAAGACTTGGGCCTGGTTGCAAGAAGCCCGCGCTGGGCTACGGCCACTAAATTTCCGCCGCAACAAGCGCAAACAAAAATTGAAAATATTGTTATTCAGGTTGGTCGAACCGGAGCGCTGACCCCGGTGGCGGTAATGACGCCGGTTAAGGTTGGAGGCGTTACAATTTCAAATGCAACTCTTCATAACCAGGATGAAATAGACCGGAAAGATGTTCGCATCGGCGACACGGTTTTTATTCAACGGGCCGGCGATGTTATTCCTGAAGTTGTATCTGTAAATTTATCAGAAAGACCAAAAAACTCGGTTCCCTATAAAATGTCGGCGCTGTGCCCGTCTTGCGAAAAAGAAGCGGTTCGCGAAGAAGGCGAGGCTGTTTTAAGATGTGTAAATCCATTTTGTAAATCGATACTTAAGGAATCAATTAAACATTTTGTTTCCAGAAGAGCCATGAACATTGAAAAAGTAGGGGATAAGTTAATTGAATCCTTTGTAGATAATAATTTAGTCCATTCTTTTTCAGATCTCTACAAACTTAAAAAAGAGTCGCTTCTCGCTCTTGAGCGACAAGGCGAAAAATCTGTGGATAACATTATTGCCAGCATTGCCTCCAGTAGGAAGACAACTCTCGGCAGATTTATTTATGCGCTGGGTGTCCGCTTTGTGGGAGAGCAAACGGCAAAACTGCTGGCGGATCATTTTATAAATATTGAAAGTTTTTTGAAGGCCACGAAAGAAGAACTAGAAAGCATTCCTGAAATTGGCCCCAAGGTTTCTGTTTCAATTCTCAAGTCGCTTGATAATAAGGTTTTTGTAAAAGAGGTTTCTGAGTTAACAAAATTTATCGAAATTGAAAAGGCCAAACGAAGTGCCGCCGGCCCTCTTTCGGGAAAAAGTTTTCTGGTTTCAGGAACGCTGCCTATCACCCGTGATCAGGCTCAAGAAATTATTGAAAACAATGGTGGAAAGCTGCTTTCCGGCGTTTCATCAAAATTAAACTATTTGGTGGTTGGAGAAAATCCGGGCTCAAAAGTAGACAAAGCCCAGTCTCTAGAAGTAAAAATTATTTCTTGGGATGAGCTTTTAAAAATGCTTTAGATTTTTCAATCTATAAAGAATTAAATGTGATCGATAATGATATCGCGAGCCATAACCGTCTTACGGCCATCGGCTTTTGCGGCCTCGATACCCTTTGCACACAAAGCTTCAACAGCTTTAGAAAGCATGTCGATAGTTTCTGCAGACGTATTCATTTCGCCTTTTTCTTTGATGAACTTTTTAACTTTGCTAGTAACAACTAATACATCAGCCATGGTGTCTCCAATTCGTAAAGATGACTTTAAAAGCGTTACATACGAGTTGATGCTTGACAAATAAACCCTCGTTTTTGATGCGGCGCAAAAATTAAAACCCCCCGATGTAGTCTCGGGGGGTGTCGATGCCATCGACATTGTCCGGATTAATGTCTGGATCTAGGAGTTTACGGTGCTTTTGAACTATGAAAAGAGATTTTTTCTCGATCCGAAAAGGCCCCGATGACTTATCGGGGCGCAACAATTTTGTAAAATTATTTTCTTGTCTCAAGAAGCTCTATTCTTGGTTTTCCTACTGAGGCTTTGTGCGCAGCTGCATATTGTTCCAGATTGATGTATTTATACCCGAGCGCCTGAATTCCGCTGACCAATCTTTCTAAATCTTTGGGTTTGGTAATGTCTTTATTTGCTACGTTGAAAGTGGGGTCCAACAAAAACGGATGGTAAAAGCATGAGGCCCACACGTCACGTAGAACAAGGTTTCGCTTGGCATCCTTTAGCATTACATCGACAGTTCTCATAAATTGAACCTGTTCGCTCAAATAAGGTTCCACATTTCCGAGATTTTCCGGGAGAACGTGCTGACCATAAATATCCCCATAAAGTTCATAGGGAAACATTTGGCCGAACCATTTCAAACCACTATCGGTTGTAACTTTTAAGTCGGAAAAGTAATCTCTTCTGTTTTGAGTTGTGGCCGCGTTGTTGATGTCAAAGTTTATCGGCTTACTTGCGTCTGGTGTTTTTAGTCCGGTGATTTTACTGTCAAAGTACACCACACGACCCGCTACCCACGGAAACATCTGACCAAAAATTACGGTATCAAGTGCCGAAGCATGGTAGTGTGGTGTCACCCAAATTTTTGGACCGATATCAAATAGTTTCAAAGATTTGAAACCATCATCCATTTTGTCCAACACGTAAGTCACACTGTCTTCAGCGATTGGGGTGTTGAGCGGATAATTCCAGAATTCGTAATCATCTCCGCTGGCCCCCGTCCAAGGATTTTTAAGGCTATTATACTGATGCGTGACTCCGTGCCAGTTGAAAACGGTGCCCTCTGCTTTATATTTTTTTATAATGTCGCTGAAGGCTGGCACTTCTTCCATGCGAACAAAAGGTTTTCCCGCATGACCGGTTATTGTAAAGAGTGGGTCACCAAAAATCGGGTAAAGATTTATGTGCGGTGGAATTTTATATTTGCGTAAAATTGCCATACCCTCTTCGAGCAAGTTGAACTCGGAAAAGGCTCCGATATCTTCTAATCGAATAAACGCATTTTTTTCGCTATGTTTGGCCGGAGTATTTAAAAAATCAAATAACAAGTCCGCAAAAACAAAGTAACGATCGGCTTCATGCGCAAATGAAACCGGCACTTCCGTTATAAAAAATTTATTTTTAGACTTTAGCGCCCATGGCAGAACTTCGCCCGTAACAGAATGTTTGGCTTGCCCCAGAACTTCGGCCACGTCAGTTAATTTGGTGAGTTTTGCCATCTCAAATGGCGCCTCCATAACTGTTGGATTTGCCGGATCCCAAACATTATACTTCGGAAAAACTTCGCCCTTATAAAGAATATCACGAAAAAAACCCGGGTGATTATCAGGCGCAGGCGTTCGTTTGGCATAATCTAATGTCGTGTGCGAATAAATCGTGGAACTGTATCCAAAATCCTTTTCGAAATCAGCCCCCAGTTGCCAGAAATTATATCCCATCCATACGACTTGCTTAGAAGTGGCCTTGAAATCGGCAAGGAAATCTGCGGGCAATTTATTATCGAACTCATGTCCTATGTAGAATGTAGCATGACACCTATCGATATCGCCTTTCCGATACAGTTCGATGGGCCCGACGACCTGTTGGTACTCCGGGAAGTGCCCGAGCAAGTTGAGAATCATTAGCGCATAGGTACGACCTAACTTAAATTCATTTACAGATGTATCGTAGTAAACCTGAACACAATTCGGATTAATTGGTTCTGGTGGAAGAACTATATTTAAACTACAGCTCGCATTCGTTCCGTCAGCGGTTCCGATACACGACCATAAATTCTGAATTGCCGTATCTGCAACATCAACCAATGTTCCGCTTAGACAGGAATTGTTCGTTACACCGCAGGCGGCGTTTATCGGCTTATCTACTTTACACGAAACATTTCTTCCGCCATTTGCTCCACGACAAGCCCAAAAAAATTGTGTCGTCGAATCAGGGGCGTCGGAAAATATGCCGGTTTTACAGGTGCGCACTCTGTTGCCGCAAGCTCCGTTCACTGGCTCAGTAGAGGCCTGCCCCTTATTTTCTGCATTCTTGAAACCCGTATCGCTTTTCTTACAACCAAAAAAAATCGCGATCACTGCAATCGCAACAACAATTTTAAACATTTATTTCTCCCCTGATATAAATATTTTTTACGTACCTGAAATCGGATAATGCAAACTAAAGTCCAGTTTTTGTAAGCCCCATTCCGCGGTATTTAAGATTTTGTCATTATTGGTACGAGACTCTTTCGATCGAATGGTTTTTTTTGCCACTGCGCACCCGTGCTAATTGTCACGTTTTTCATATATGAGTCGGGAAATCAATTGTGCTTTCACTAATATTCTTATAGGTTTTCTTTTAGAAATATTAAATTAAAGGAGAAAAAATGAAATCATCACTGATTATTATTTCAACAGCTTTGTTTCTTTTGTCGAGTTGCGCAACAACGGATGAAAATAAAAATACCGTTAAAGGTGCTGGCATCGGAGCCGCAGCAGGAGCTTTGCTCGGCGGCATCATTGGTAACCAACAAGGGAATTCAGGAAAGGGTGCAGCTATAGGAGCCGTAGTTGGCGGAGCCATCGGCGGAGTTGCCGGACAAAGAATGGATAAGCAAGCGGCTGAACTCAAGAAAATTGCCGAAACAAAAAGAACCGAGCAGGGTTTG
Source organism: Pseudobdellovibrio sp. (assembly GCA_043734765.1). Lineage (GTDB taxonomy): Bacteria > Bdellovibrionota > Bdellovibrionia > Bdellovibrionales > Bdellovibrionaceae > Pseudobdellovibrio. The sequence goes on from JAYTFA010000159.1 coordinate 4,443, forward strand.
GTCACAAAATTAAAAAGTGATATTTTATTTGAAACAGGAAGAGCGGATTTAAAGGATCAGGCCAAAAGCAATTTAGCGGAAATGGCTTCGATCATGAAGAAATATCCGGAAAATATTTTGACCATAAAAGGTTATACCGACAATACCGGTTCCGCAAAAACAAACGAGGTTCTTTCGCAGAAACGGGCTGATGCGGTAAAATCTCTTTTGGTAAGCGATGGAATTCCACGGTCAGTTGTATCAACCATGGGAATGGGTCCCTCTAACCCTGTCGCTGATAACAAAAATAGTGCGGGCAGAAAACAAAACCGCCGCGTAGAGATTGAAGTAACTGTAGATGAGTCCAAAGTACCAAAGAAATAGAGAAAGAATTCGGTCTTTATTTCTGAGTTGTGAATTGCAAGAGCTCGGCTTTTCGAAAGTTTTCATTTTCAGGCGTAATCCACACATAAGTATTTCTTTCGAAAGCCTCTGTGCATTCGACGTTGGTAAAAGCCGGTGACCACGTGCCTGAATTTAAATGTTCTACAAAACCATAGTACTCATGCCGTGGCACATGAGTATGTCCGTAAACAACTCTTTCAACTTCAGCAATTTCCGCCTGGCGTGAAAGCAACGCTTCGCTTGGTTCTTTATATTCAGATACCAATGAAGTAACAGATCTGGCATAAAAAAGAAAAAACGGAATAAATAGGGCTAAGGGAAGAAAAACCCAGTAAAGTGAAATTCCTAAATAGTTATTCAGTGTTGATACAATAAAATAAATAATAATAAACCCGAATAAAATTAAAAAAAGTCTGTCAAGCCAGAGCTCTTTAGCAATTAAAATCGGGTTATTTGTAGCCGGCGTTACAAAAAGTTCTTGTAGCTGCCTGACCATCGCCGGAGTTGCCTGTGAATTAACTGCCGCATTATTTACTTGTGATTCCTGGCTGATGTCGCCCTTAAACGGGGTTGCGAATCTGTCGGCAACTACATGCCACAAAGTTGCAATTGATCCCCAAAGCCATGTCCACATGATCAGCGGTTGTGTTGTTACGAGGTATTTAAAGAAAAATTTAATATATTCGCTGATCGACATTATGTAATTTTTTTCAACGTGTGGATTAAACAGACCCAGCCCGTTCATCATGTATCGACAGGCTACGTTTCCGAATGGTAAGCGAACAGACAATTCATTGTAGTCCAAAAGAAACGGATTTAGCGGATTTTCGCAGATACAATAGGGGTCTTGTTGGTGTCCATGCTCTATCAAAGTATCTTTGTTGCTGATATAAAACCAGCTTGTAAAAATCAGTTTTTTTTGTGACGCCTCATTTATATTAAGCACTTGGCGAATGTAGCTCTGCACTTCCGGAAAATGCAGCTCAACATCATGATTTCCAGGAATTATTACAACTTTATTTCCATTGTTTAAAAAATCTCTTAGTGCATCAACAAATGGTTTATGCTCATCGAGAATGGTTTTAATTTTAAAAAGTGATTTTTCCTGTCTCGGAAAAAGGCCGCGCCTAGTTTCTAGCCAATTGATTTTGTAAATAGCCTTTTGTGGAAGGCTCATGACGCTATCAAAATCAAAGATGTCCCCATTTAAAATAAGCTCAACGTAATGGTTTTTTTCCTGCAATCCGGCCTCTTTTTGAATATGAGTCAGAAACTGAACCAAAGATTCATCAATATAGAACTCTTTGGTCTTAAATTTTTTCCAAAGAAGATGTCTAGACTTAGTTTGGTGTCTTGGCGGCTCGGGATCTGTTAAATGTAAGTCGCTGATAATGGCCGTATAAATTAAACTCACAATGACATTGTTTCATAATTTCTGTTAAAATCAATGGCATGGACGCATCTTACATCAAAAACCTCAAAACACCGATAGCTGTTATAGGTCTAGGTAAAAGTGGGAACTCTGCTTTAAACCTACTGAAAGAATTTGATTTTCAATTTCCTGAATTGGTCACGTTTGATGAAAAAGACCCCCTAGCTAATCTGCAGAATCCGGATCAGATTTTAGCACTGTCGCCAAAAACCCTCGTAGTTTCTCCCGGCGTTCCTCTTAATAGTTCCTGGATACAAAAACTTATTTCTAACGGCGCCCATCTTACTTCCGAAATTACGTTGGCTTCAAGCCTGATGACCACTGAAAAAATAATCGGAGTAACCGGAAGTGTTGCCAAAAGCACAGTTGTTTCATTGCTCGGCG
>JAYTFA010000160.1:0-16504 GCA_043734765.1 Pseudobdellovibrio sp.
GCCTTTAATGTAAAAACAGAGCAGGCCTATGAGATGTTTTTTGATATTGAAAAAAAGAGTTTTACGCTCACCAAGCCTGAAAATTTTTTCAGTTTTAATATTCGCCTCGACCGGATCGATACTCATAAGGTAAAAAAATACAGCATTGTTTATGATTATAAATCTTCGGCCTATCAGGTTTCAAATTTCGGCAGCTGGATCACCGAACAACAGTTTCAGATGCTGCTCTATATGATGGCGCTGGAGCTGGCTTTTGAGGGCCGCCCGATCAGCGGGGCTCTTTACTATCAATATAAAACTTTTGATCTAAAAAAAGGTCTTATCGACGAGAGTATCGGTTTAGCGGATTTTGAGCTGACAAAACGCAATAAGTCTTTAATCAGTGAACCTAAGAAAGATGAACTCAGAGAAAAATTTACGGCATCCATTGCCGAAGTGCTACAGCGGCTGAATGAAAATGAGTTCAGTGCCATGCCCGAGGATCTAGAAATCTGCAAAAAATGCGATTGGAGGAAGTTATGTCGAGCCCCACATCTGATGTAGATAAGACTTCCCCAATTATCAGCCAATTCGTCAGCCAATTCGTCTCTGCGGGAGCCGGAGCGGGTAAAACCACAAAACTGATTAAAACTTTTCTGGAGTTCGTAAAAGAATTCAAAATTAAAAACCAGCGTTATCCCCGAGTGGTCATGACCACCTTTACCCGAAAAGCCACACAAGAGGTTAAAGAACGCCTGCTGGTCAGCGCGCTTGAAGCCGACGAAAAAGAAATTTTTGAATATATAAATAAAAAATCTTTCGTTCATATTTCCACGATTCACGGATTGCTCAGCCTGTTTTTAACTCAGTACGCGGAAAGACTGAAATTTCCGCAGGAGATAAAGCTGATCGATGCCATCAATTACGAAAAAATATTAAAACGCCAGATCAATGATCTGTTAAAAAAGAATGTTGAGTACATTGAGTTACTGGAAGCCTATTCATTTGTGCAGTTAACCGAACTGGCGGACGAAGCCTTGAATTTCAGAGCTCAGAATAAAAATTTCAATTTTGTGCAGGCCGATGTTCTTTTTCAAATTGCGAAGCAGAAAAAACAGGAGATCATCCTTGCCGTTGAGCAGGTCTTCTTGTTGAACGCGGGTGCACCTGAGAGCTGGAATGATTATTTTTCATTTTTGAAAAGCTGTGCGGAGTTGCTAAAAAAAGATCGGGAAGCGGAATTTTTTGAGTTTGTGGAGAGTCCGCCCAAAAAACCCAATTGGTCCAATGCCAAGCCGCCCTTTGATCCGCAGGCAAATGCCCTTATAGAAGAGCTGAAAAATGAGAAGTTTGACCAATTGTTTGATTCAGTTGTCTATATTCAGAAGCATCAGGATTTAAATCAGTTATTTTTTAAATTTATCAATGAACTTTTTGCGGTGATGATTCTGCAAAAGCGCAATTCCGGCGAACTGACGATTGCCGATCTGGAAAATCTTTCTCTGGAACTGCTCGAGCGCCACCCGGAAACAGGCCGCGAGTTTTCCGATACCTGGGATTATTTTATGATTGATGAATATCAGGACACCTCGCCGCTGCAGGTGCGAATTTTAAATCAGATCATTCAGGATAAGCCTTGTTTTGTCGTGGGTGATCCGCAGCAGAGCATTTACCTCTTCCGCGGGGCAAGGTCCGAAGTTTTTGAAGAAAAACTGAACGAGATGAAAATTAAAAATGCCGAAATTTTATTTTTAGATACCAATTACCGCTCTGAACCCACGCTTATGAATTTTATGAATCAGTTTTTTAATCATTTCAGTTCGCAATTTAAGCCGATGCTCACCAAACCGGACAAAAGCGATAAAAAAATAATTCCGCAGGATGCTTTTTTTATAAAATGCAAAAATCAGTCGGAAGCCGTTTTAAATCATATGCAGTTTCTGATCAAGCAGGGCGTAAACCCTCAGGACATCTGCGTTCTTTCGAGGAGTAACAGCAAACTCATTGATATTGCGATCAAGGCCAATAAGCTTTCCGTACCGGTTCAATTGCAGGCCGCCGCAGGCTTTGAAGAAAAACGCGAAATTCTGGATCTGATCGCCTTCAATAAGTTTCTGAACAATCCCCACGACGATAAAAATCTGGTTACTTTGATCCGGAGCCCTTGGTTCTATGTCAGTGACAACGACATTTTAAGTTTGGCGCAAGGCGGGGTAGCCCGAAGTCATTCGTTGTGGACGGCGCTACAGAGTTCTCAGCACCCGCAAAAAGACAATCTCATTAAGTTTCTCAATCTTTTCAACTTAGCCGGTTCCTCGCACGCCACAAAGATGTTCTTAACTGAAACTTCTTTTGTTTCCTTTTCTGATTTTTATGACAAAACCGGTAAACGAGAAGCTAATGTCTTCAAGTTTCTGATCAGTCTGGGGCAGGCCGAAAAAACCCCGGGCTTTTCGCTCGGATTATTTTTAGATGAACAGTTTCAGACACTGCAGGCCGACTTAGGAGCATCAAACTCAGAAGCGCAACCGGTTATTCAGCCTAACTGCGTTTCACTCATGACCGTGCATGCCTCCAAGGGGCTGCAGTTTAAACATGTGATCATTCTGGGATTTTCGGATTCGCCCACATTATCTAAAACCCCTAAAATTTCTTTCGACGATGTTTCGCAAAAATTCAGTTTGGCTGTTTTAGATGACAACACCTCTAAGCACAAGGCTTCGGGTTGGTCTTCGATGATTAAAGCAAAGTTTAATGAGCGCGAATTGCGTGAAAACGAAAGAGTTTTATATGTTGCCATGACCAGGGCCAGCGAAAGCCTGAGTCTCGTTGCCGAAATCGACAAAAGAACCCCGAGCGATAAAAGCTGGTACAAAAGATCGAACTGGCTGGAGGGTGCTGTTGAATCTCCGGATTACGTTGCTTGTTCACTGACGTACGACGAGGCCCCCGAGATTCAGGTAGCAACGGCGCAACTCGCAGTCAAAGTAAGAGATAAATATTCATCAGTTGCAAATGACAAAGACTCGGCCAATTCCGTAACAGATCTGATTTCAGAGCCCGGCAAGAGTTCAGAAATCATGAATTATGAATCGGTGCTGAATAATCTCAAGAAAGCCCAGATGGGTTCTGATTTGCACCGGATTTTCGAAGCTTTGAAATATCTTGATGCCGACACCATGCTTGAAACATTAAACGATCACGAACAGAAAATCGTAAGATACTTACTGGACCAAAAAGAGTTGAATCTAAGAGAAATTCTCGAAAATGGCCATAACGAGTGGGGTTTCGGTTTAAGAACAAAATCAAAATTGAATACAAAACTGATTCAGGGGCAAATAGATCTCTGGGCCGAACTCGAAAATGAAATTCATGTTTTGGATTATAAGACGGGCAGCTCCGGTTATTCTGAAAAAGCCTTTGAGCAGCTCGCCTTTTACACCATGGCCTTGTTTGAAATGAAAATGATTTCCGGAAATAAAAAAATAATTCATTCTGTGATTTATCCCGGCGAAAAACTGATCAAGACAAAAACATTTTCGGACGAAAATGTTTTTAAAAACCAAATAAACGAAAAAATTCTGAATTTATTTTAAGGCTGCTGTCGGTGCCGGGGATACCGGCGGAAGCGCAGGTGCGCCGGTAAGAGACGAGCACTTATCGGGAATCTGGTCGGGAATAGGCAGGGCTTTCGACCAATCTTTTTCATACAACTCATGCATTCTTGCGGCAATAACAGGCTCTTCAAAAATAAGCCCCAGTTCACGGGCCTTCAGTAACGAGTTAAACGAAAAATTTTCCGATCCTAAAAAAATTGTTTTTACATCTACGGTTATCGACTTTGCGTGAATATAAGGGATGTCGCTGTTTGCGGGGAAAGGTTCGCCCTTAACTTCAATTCCACTGGTTATTAACTCTTTTAACAACGGATACTGAACACTTGCCGGCATCCCAAGCCCGCACAGCGATGTCAGTAGTCGCACGCTGACTTTTCGTACAACGGCATTTTTAAGAGCCTGATGAACATTTTTATCACCCATGTTTTCAATCCAGATATCAATTGAGGTTTTGGCTGAATTAATAAGTGAAATTATTTTGCTTTCGGAATTAACGGGACTCCACACTAAGTTAGATTGTGCGAGTACAGGGGTTATCGCAGTCTGATTTTTAGAGTTTTCGATATCCTGATTAAAAACCGCCAGAATTTCCGCCACGATCGAGGGATTGGTTACGTAAACGCCCATATCCCGCATCTGATTGGCCCGGGAAATAAAATTCATTGTGGAGATAAAAGCAGTTTGCTCGTCGATGACGAACATCTTCCAGTGTGAAATGGTAAAGCCGGGCGAGGCTGTATAAACCTGCACGCCGCTTGCTTTCAACTGATCTATAATGAGTTGTTTACCTGGGCTCTTGGTGCAATAAGTATCGCAAATCACGGTTACGCTAACACCGCGTTTTTGAGCATCGGCCAAGTGTTGAGCAATCAGTGTGCTGGAAATGCCGAATATTCCTACTTTTATAGATTTTTTTGCATTATCAAAAGCATCGTACAAAGATTGATGCGTGTCTTCCGGAGTTGAAATGTACTTGAAATCTTTTAACGGCTCTAAATTAACAAGAAAATCGGAGTCGGCCTCAGCAGCAAAGCCCAGTTTGGCGAAGATCGATACAACAACAAGAACTATGGATAATTTTGGATTAAGTTTCATAACAGAATTACCTTACGAATATGGACCGATTTCAATAAAAATCAGATATTCTGCAGAATCTTGATATTCGACGCAATTGATCAATGACAACTTTGCAAAATTTGACGTAAAATGACGCTATATTATGTTTATACAATTATTTGCCAAATCACTTTGGAACAATTTATCTGAAGAAACCCATAAAATTAATTCTCAGATATTTTCTCGTTTTTTTGTTTCAACGTTTTCAAGATTTATGATTTCGCCCTATTGTTTTATTTACGGGATCTCGGATGAATACCTTAATTATTTTTGCCCCGAATCCGAATCTTTGAAGTATGCGAATTTCGGGGATTTTTTTAAAAGAAAATTAAAGGCCTTACCCGATAACAAAGCCGAGCTGATCTGGCCCTGCGAAGGCTATGTCTGCGATTGGGGTTTGTTCCGCGAAAAAATGATTACCACCGTTAAAGGTCAGAAAATTTCCCCGCAGTCGGTTTTTCAGTCCGCTACCGCAATTCCGGGCGATTATTTTTTTACAAATATTTTTCTGCACAATCATAACTATCATCGTATTCATTCTCCCATCAGCGGCAGAATCACCGATATAAAAAGAATTTCAGGAAGCCTTACTTTTTTACGTCCTTGGTTTTACCGAAAAGATGAGGTTTCTTCACCGGCTCTGAAAAATGAAAGACTAAATGTTGAGATCTTAGATGAGGAAAACCGCACCTGGCATATTTCCATGGTCGGCGGATTCGGAGTGGGAACTATTAAGTTGTCGGACTCCATCGTTTTAAATGCAAAGGTCAATCGCGGCGAAGAGCTCGGCTGGTTCGAACTCGGATCCACGGTTTGTATGGCCTCGCCGATCGCAATCAAGATCGAAAAATATCTGCAACCGATACGGGTCGGCACCGCCATTCAATTGATGGATCATGCCAACCCTTAATTATCTTCCGATCGTATCTGCATCAACTAAATTTGAGAATTCAGCCAGTTTTTCAATGGCCGGCAATTGCAGATTTAAATCGTCCTGCAGCCTGGTTGTGTTCATCATAATATCAGCAAGAAATTTTCCGTTCACTTTTCTGCCATCCTGAAGTGCAATCGGGATTGAAGCCGACACATCGGATACGACGCCAAAGGCAGTTGCCAGTAAAGGCAGAGATTCCAGTTCTGATTTTTTTTCTTTAACTTTTTGCAATTCCTGAAGAACAGCCGGAATTGTTTCCGCGATTTTGTCAGCAGGAGTTGCTTCAAGCAGAGCTTTCATTTGCAAAATAACATTAAATTGGGATACCAGCAGAGTTCTGAGAATTTCTACCTGTTTCACCAGATTAACCTTAGATTCTTCCGTGTCCTGATCCGTATCAATAATTATTCCTGAAGTATTCAGTTCATGAAGTTGTGCTACAAAGGCCTGGGCTACGGCATCTGCTTTCTGTTTTGCAGCAGCATCGCCCGTTTTAAGGTATGCTACTTCCGCTTGGTAAATCTCCATCATAGGCTTGGCAAAAATTGTAGTCTTATTCAGAATATAGAATTCATTACGGGCCGCAGAGTTGACCAGCACACTGGAGCCGCCCGCATTTTGAGACGCATACAGAACCTTGGTGTCGTCCAAAGATTTATCCTGACCCATTTTTGCGACATTAGGACGGTCTTTAGGAGCTTGATTCACGCCGGATTTGCTGACCTTGAAACTTTCTGCGAACGCATCGAAACTCTTCCATTTAGATTGAGTTAATCCGATAATAGTTCCTATAGAAGTCTGTTCTTCAAGTTTCATGCTTACGCTCACTGGTAAGTTAAGTTCATTAAAATCAAGAGCACCGAGTTTTTTGGCCTCTGCATTGTACTCGTCTTCACTCAGCTCATGAGTTACTTCGATATTAGATGGAGGGAAGAAACCTGCTGTTAAATTGTTCTGAAATATCTGCAGGATGGTTTTCATTATAGGTGATTCGCTCGGATCACTGATGCCCATAATGGACTGCTCGAAATCAAGATAAGAAATCTGGCTGTTACTGTTATCGTTTTTTACCTGTGCGGCAGTTGACTGCAATAAGAACATCATTGCAAAAACTTTATCTAAACCAATTCCAATGGTTTCGATTTTATCACGGGTAATATGGACATCAGTTGTAGATTTACCTTCGAGTATTTTGATATCTTCTACAATTTCATTTTTTGCATTTTTGTATTTGTAAGCAATCGGCGGTGAAAATCTGTGAGGATTTGCTCTTATATTCTGATTCGGATCCTTCGCATCCGGCACAAGCATGACGGAGGCGCCTTGAGTATCAGGGGTTCTCAACAATTCGTGAAAGAAAGTATAGCCGAGCTTGGCAGCGTTAACCTGATCAATGATGCGCGCGCGGGATTGGGCCTCAGGTAAACCGGTGCCCATTATTAAACTTGTGAAAGCTTCATCCAGGAACGAGCGGATATTCTGAAACAAAGCTATATTTCTGTTGATGCTTGCAATTTTCTGAGCCTGTCCAAACAGTATTTTATCATGAACGTAATTACGGTTCACATAAGAGCGGTTGTAATCGGCAATTAAATTCTGCACGATTTCGGTAGCACTTCCGCCGCTGTCAAACTGGGCACACAATACACTTGTGGCCAAGCCGCCGTCGTCACACTGTTCATAATTTTTCAATAGTCCGAGTGGATTGACTGTGCCTTTAGTAAAGTGCACAAGAGGAATCTTAAGTGCACCGGCAACATTATCAATTGCAACCAATTTGTCTTCTGTAACCGTTTCAACCATGCCGGTATAAGCGGCTCGGATGGCGTGCGCATCGTAAGGCCCCGGGCCCTGGTAGTTCATGTCGATATCCGCTATATAATCCATGATCGAAGAATAATTTCGGCCGGTTTCTTTTTCACCCTTAAATTCGTAATTGGCTTTATCTGTTGAACCTTTGAAATTATGTAGTAATCCGAATGCATGACCCAACTCGTGTGATAAGGTGCTCTTCACATTTTTTTTGAAGTTGAGCATGAGGTTTTTCTTCGGATCTTTATCTAAGATCTGCGCCTGATCATTGATATCATTTCTGGCGTAGGTAAAACAACCCGGACGGTTTTTGGTATTTTCATCAAAGCGGATGGCCGCATCCAAAAGCTGGGATCTTTTTTTCAGTGCCTGCTTTACATTTTCATCCAGTTCGCCATAGGTGATAAAGGCTTTGTTCACTTCCAGCTCAAAGTTATTTGAATTTCGAGAAGCCTTGGTGCGTGCTGCGATATCCGCTAAATTCTTTAAGAACGTGCGGCTGTCGACCGGGTATTTAACTTCTTGGCCTTTTGAATCGCGTTTAAAAATGTCTTTTGTCAGCACTGTTCTGAGAACGCCGGCATTTTTATTTTTCTTCATCCCCCACAGGGCTTTTTTGATATTGGCGTTATCAAGTTTAAGCGCTTTAATAGATTTATTAATTGTGGCACTCAGCTTTACAACTTCGGCTTTTGCACCTGCAACAGCGGCTGCATCCACTTTGCCGGAGGCAACGGGTGGGGCCGGAGTTTCTTTTTTCTCTGCGGCTTTGGCGATTTGATCTCGTTTGATTTTTTCGATTTCATTTTCGTAGTCGCGGGAAATTTTGGTTATTTTTAACAAGGCTTCGGTCTGATTCAGAGTATTGCCGGTGTAAATAATAACGTTGGCTGATTGTATTGTGCCTGATCGGGGATTGGCCGCCGGTTGTGCCACGCCCAACAATCCGTTTTCTGCGGGGAGCTCCTGTAACCAGATGTAATTGCGATCGAGGTCGCCCAGGTGCCCGGAGTTGTCTTTATCATCAATGGCAAGGTCTACGTAATCGCCGGATCTTTCAAGTGAAGTTCCTTTAAATGAATATCTTAAAACCGTGTTCCACTCTTTGATCACTTCCTGTGACGCTTCAATCAGTAGTTGTCTTCGTTCAGGATTGGTGACTTCAGGATTGTTGATACCGCCAACGTGATAAAGAATTTTTTTACCGTTTCGGAAGTCATGAATAATCGGCATGTATTTTTCGCTGCCGTCACGATTGGATAAAGCACCATTGCCTGTAACTTTGTCGGCCAATGTGAAGACGCCGAAGTTGAATGCCGCCTGCGCCATACTGGAAATATTCTGCGCAAACTGCACATCGGCTTCCGGCTTCGAATGTTTCATAAATGAAATGCGTTCCGAGATATTAAAATTAAACTGGTAGGTACCGGCCCAGTACGCCGAATTCACATCTTTTGTAGCCATACATTCGGCTGTGGGCTTAACGGTGTAAGAGGCACTCAATGAGTAATTTAAAACTCCGTCAGTTGCCAATCGCATATCAGTATCGGTTACACTCAAAGAGGAATTGGCCATAAAGCAATCGCCGCCGGCATAAAATGCCAATGGCGAATTGGAATCCGGAACTGTGTTGTTGGTCCAGTCGATCATCGCGTACTCGGCATTTTCTTTAGTGGCTTTTATTGCCATGGGAATGGTTAATTTATTTCCGTGTTCATCCGTAGAGGTCATACGGAAATAAGCTACCGGAAATGACATCATCTCTTCGCGGTCTTTCGGTCCCTGTCCGGTGTAGGCAATTAAGGATTGCTGATTACGCACCACAATCCGCTTATCTTCCAGTTCAAAACGGATAATGGTCATATCGCCGGAAGTGCCGGTTCGGCCCATAAACATGTTCGAAGCCGACTCAAAAGTACGTCGGTAAAAAAACTCGCCTTTGATATCTGAAATTTTAACTGTGCTGTTCGGGTCCAAAATTCCGGAAGTTGAAACCTCAAGCTGTTTTGCCGCTACATTTTCTTTAATCTCAACTAAGCCCACCGAATTAACTTTCTGTACATCTTCCAGTTGAATTTTTGGGCTGGTGCTGCCGGTTTCGCTTTCTTCGAATAATTTTGCATTTTTATAAGTGATGGGAATTAACGCCGAGAGCACTATGACACAATCTTTATCCGACGATTTAATATGCGCGGCAACAGAGCTGTCCAGACAAGATAATATCTGCTGGTTACCGGCTTTATTTTTTAAAAGACGCAATTGATTTTCGGTTAACTTAGAACTGGTTGTGATTTCGTAAACGTACATCGAATCAGAGCCCAAACGTGTGTAAACCTGCGCGTCGCCGTTGATAAATTTCATGGCCACACTTAAACGGCTTTGCAGTTCGTCGGCCTTCATCACCTGATTGTCGATTTTACTTTCAGAGTAAACCTGTTTTAAGTCTTTGATCTGATCTGCGCCCATACCCACAACTAAACGGCTGTCGGTCTGTGCCGCTAACTCGATGTGGGTTGCATCTTTCCACTCGGTGCTTTTAACTTCCAGCTTTGCAGTGTCTTCTTTTAATTCATTTTTAGCGCGAACTATAATTCCGTAGCTCTTGATTTTGTATTTAAATAACGGAACTAATAAAGCTCCTTCTTTTACGCCGGATTTAATTTCATTTTTTTCAATAACCGCAGCCCGTTGTTCTGCGCTGAAACCTTTAACCACACCCGGAGTGGCTCTGCCGGATTTTACAATCAACTGAACTTCCTGAGCCGACATGGCAATTGATTTTTCTAAAACCGAAAGCTCACCTAAATTTCTGGTTACTTTATAAGCTGTAACATAATCCTTATCCACCGAAAAAATAATTTTAAATTTTTTGGTCTGTAGGTTACTCAAAGGCAGATTATCAAACATAAATTTCATTCGCGTTGGCACAGTTACTTCGTGCGCAAAAAGGCGTGCCTTGCTGTCAGAATCAATTGCCTTCAGCGAATTGCCGTTAGATACGTCCGCAGCCGCCGAAGTTATCTGGGCTTCAAAATTTGTGTTTTCTGAAACTTCACCGAAATCGGTGATCACAAATACGCTTGTTTGTTGTTCTTCCGACAGCTCGGCCTTACGCGACTTCGTACAGGCGGAGACCATCACCAACATCACTATTGAAACCAGAATTTGTGAGCGGATTTCCTTTTTCATACAATCTCCTTCAGCCAACTAATAAGATAAACCCAACGTGCCGTACACGGTTGAGTTGTTTTCATTATATAAATTAATATTAGAATCGGTTCCGTTGGCTCTGAGTGTAGAGCCCGCATTGGTGTGCCCGATCGAGCACGAAATATTATCATTGATCGAGTATCCGATCTCTTCATTGATATCAAACAAACTTTTAACACTGTTTTTGTAAGTTACACTGGTGCGGTTACTGAAATCCACACTGAAACTCCAGTCACCATTAACATAATTGATTCCGATGCTCTGATTCGACGAATACTGATTTAAATTATTACCGTTAATATTCTCTTCATAAGCATGAAAGTTGCGGCCCAGTGATAAACCTATTGAAGTGCCGAAACCCGGGCCGTCTGAAGGCATTAATGAAAGCCCGATTCTACCGCTGAGAGCTGTCTGCAATTGATCTCTTATAACCGAATACTTCGACACCGGCACAATACCGGTAAGTGAATACGAAAGCTTTACAGTTCGAGCAGACCACTTCCATGTACTCGACGGAAAAGCAAAAATTACCGGTATATCGCCCCAGTCGCTGGCCGTAGTTGAATACTTGTCGCGTAAGTTCTGCGAATAACTAATAGAGGTAATAAAAGTTCCGAACGATGTAACCATGGTGGGAGTAAACTCATAACCCAGAGAATCATTTCGGGTTCCGTCCTGAAAATCTATTAAGTTAGTACTTCTTGTAACTCTCACATCAAAACGAAAATTCGCAGTGGAAACTGCAGGCGCCACCACCGCAATATTCGTTACGGAAGTTGTCGTGGAATTATTACTGTTTGGAGTGTTTGCACTAGTCGACGCCGTAGCCTTGTTGATACTGGCTAACATTAATACACTAGATACTAATAGTGTCACAAATACGTTCAACTTCATTTAAATCACTTTCTACAAAGGCTTTTCACAGCTTTTGAGCTCCGCATGTACACTAGCGAGGATCGTACCAAGATAAAAAAAGCCAGGATTTGTAAGTTTGAATATCTCTAATTTTTATGGCAGGCTCAATATTATGAAATCAACCAACATCACTATCTATTGCGACGGCGCCTGTTCAGGCAACCCGGGCCCGGGCGGATGGGGCAGCATCGTCATTGTTGGCGACCTCGTTATCGAACTGGGCGGGGGAGCACCTGCCACCACCAACAACCGCATGGAAATGACCGGCGTTTTAGAAGCCCTCCATTACTGTATAAAAAACTACTCAAAAGGCGATCTTGGCCACATTCAGATATTTACCGACTCCGTTTACGTTATCCGCGGCATCACCCAATGGATCAAGGGTTGGAAAAAACGCGGCTGGAAAAACGCCGCCAACGAAGAAGTGTCCAACCAGGACATCTGGGTAGAACTCGACAAAGTGGTTGCAGCCGTAAAATTCAAACTGGATTGCGAAATCAAATGGAACTTCGTAAAAGGCCACTCAGGCGTTGCAGGTAACGAACGCTGCGATGAAATTGCCGTGGCTTTTTCGAAGAAGGTTTATATCGACCTGTATAAGGGCTCTGCCGCAGGCTATGGTCCCTTTGATGTTCGTCAGTTACCTGAAATACGGCCCTTGCCTGAAATGAAAAAAAAATCCGACGGAGTAAAAGCTCCGGCCTGGTATTTAAGTTATGTTAACGGGGTGTTAACCAAGCACGCCACTTGGGGTGAGTGCGAGGCAGTTGTAAAAGGTCGTCCCGCGAAATTTAAAAAAGTTACGAGTGCTGAGGAAGAAGTGAGTGTGAAAAAATCTTGGGGCATAGCCCTTTCGTTGGGAGAAATTGATTTAGATGACTAGAACTACTTAGTTACAAATTTTAAGCAGCTTTTTTTACTGCAACTTCAAGCTTAAGACCTGATCTGTTAACAAGTTGTTGCAAGGCAATTTCAATAGCAAGAGTTTCAGACAGCCCACATTTTTTTGCAATCTTTGAAGCCAAGTGAAGACTTACAAACTGTCTGTTTTTTTCAATATCGCAAAGTGAGCTTTTAGAGATCCCTAAAAACTTAGCCATTTCAATCTGTGACATGTCTTTTAAAGTACGAGCAGATCTTAAAAAACCACCAAAAGTGATAGCTCCAAGTTTTTTATCCAGAACCTTGCTTAAAGATTTATTAGTACTCATGTTTGTTCACCTCAATTATTAAAAGTTCAAGACCAGCTTTAGTTTCGACATATATAGCTCTGTAGGATCGGTTCAGCCTTATAGAGCGTTGGCCTTTTCGATCACCCTTGAGCGGCTCGTCGTGATAACCCTTTAGTTTTCGGGTTTCATGGATGCCGAGTCTTTCAACGGTTGCAGCCCAATACCTTAGAGATTCGACTATGTTTTTAGGAATCTTACTTAACTGCTTTTCAGCAAACTTTGACACTAAAACATGAGTCACTTATAACCTCTAGTACGGTAAATTACAGTACTTTTGATAAAAACACAAGAGTTAAATTTTAAAGCCATATCTTCATCAAAACCTACTGAAAATAGCCAACATGAACTACTTCAAGTACATCCTGACATTTGTATTCACTCTAAGTTTCAGTGAAATTGGCTTCGCTAAAGGCTCAAGGAGCTACAATAGCGGTTCAAGGTCGGCATCTAGCAGCAAAGAGTATTCAAAGAGCCACAAGAGCAGTGCAAAGGCTTACAAGAGTCCTTCTTATTCAAGCCAGTCTGCTGTGTCAGTGAAGGGCTATCGGTCGGTCCAGCACTGTAATTTGCCGGAGCAATTGATTTAATTGTATTTTTTTGACCGGAATTTTCAGAAATAAATTCTTCAATATATTTGCTGACAGTATTGCGATGAACTTTTGTGGCGCGGGCGATTTGGCGCTTTTTTATGCCCAACTTCCAAAGTCTTTTGATCTCGTTTTTGTCCTTCATATTGAGTTCGCTTCCTGCCATTAAATGCTCCTTCTTGGTGTTGATTTTTAGGATCAATCTGAAGGAGCCCGTTGGCGATGAAACTGCTCAAGAATTATAAATGACGTGGCACAACACGAAGGAAATCGCCTGGTACACTATCAAGGATATTGGGTGGTACACAATGGTGGAAATTCACTGGTACACTATTGAGGAAATTCGACACAAAGAACAAACAATTAATCTCATTCATATTCAAAAGGATCAAAAAAACCCTAAGAATTTAGTCGGACTTTTTAATAGATTCACAATTGCAAGAGCTAGGCGATGGGTTGTCTATTCGTTGGTTTAAATTGTATACGTCTCATCCATAAAATTCACCGCTGGCCCGAATCCTGTAGCTGTAAAGCTTTTTATTTCACGGTCCACTGGAATATATCGGTTTAAATTAAACAAATTGACATGTACATACATAATATGTACAATCATGATATGAAGTTTAGCTGGGATTCTAAAAAAGCAGGTTTAAACCAAAAGAAGCATATATAAGGAAGAAGATAATGTTGTTAGAATAATAAGCGCTAGGAAGGCTACCAAAAAAGAGAAAAAAGATTATGAACAACTTTAACTATTTAATACTGAGGTGATTATGAGAAAAGAATATGATTTAAAAAAGATGAAATTGAAAGCAAACCCTTATGCAAGTAAATTAAAAAAGAGTATCACCATTCGTTTGGATACAGATGTTATAGATTATTTTAAAAAATTAGGTGAAGAAACAAATGTACCATATCAGACCCTAGTTAATGATTTTTTAAGAAGCTGCAAAGACAACGGTTTTAAGCCAAAAACTGTTTGGAAAAAGGCTGCCTAACAAAAGCGTAATTTATTTAAGCACAAGTCTATAGCCAAAGTTTTTTACGGTATCAATTAGCACTGAAGAACCTAAAATTTTAGTTCGAAGGTGCGCAATATGGCTGTCAACTGTGCGGTCAGTAATAACAGTTTCGCCCCACACCGTATTTAATATTTGCTCACGAGAGAACACTTGCTCAGTTCGTTTCGAAAGCATAGTTAAAATTTTAATTTCAATTGCTGTTAATGAAAGATCTTTTTCTTTTCCATTAATTATTTGAAAAACGCGCTGGCGGTCAAAGTCAATTTCGAGATCACCAATTTTACGTGTTTTTTTTTCTTCAATATCAGACTGCATTTTTTTAATTTTCGAAGTGAGTCGTGCATTAAGTTCTAAAGGGTCAAAAGGCTTTGTTATAAAATCATCTGCGCCAACTGAAAAAGCCATAAGCTTATTTGAAATATCGCCATGTCCAGATAAAATTAAAGTAGGAATTTTTTTGTGCGTTTGATCATGTGTCAATTTGGTAAAAAACTTTAATCCATCGCCATCAGGAAGCTCAATATCGAGCAATATTGCATCAAAGAGATTTTTAGCAAGTTCAACCTCTGCGGATCTTAGACTTGCTACTGTTGTAACGCTAAAGTCTTTTAAACTCTGCTCAATTAGTGCCTGTATTGTCAAATCGTCTTCAATTGATAAAACTTTTGCTCGCATATATTCAACACTATTGGGAAGTATGCCAGTTTTCAAGAAAATACTGGTCTAGTTTTTTCAAAATGGAAGAATCTCCAAATTAGCTCGATTTGATAGTCATATAAAAAGGCGATGATTTTATATAAAGGGGGCTTATATGAATGAAGCAATTAAACAAAAAACCGAAAATACGAATGTCACAATACCGCAAAAGGCCAAAAAAAATATGAAACCAAAAATCTTGGTAGTAGAGGATGATATTACTTTTGAGCCATACTGGACAGCCATAGTTGAAAGAGCAGACCGTAATGCACAAGTCTTTTGGGCAACCTCAGAGATGGAAGCCGAAAATATGATTCTAGATGCTATAGAGAGTGGTCATGAATTTGATTTAGTAATAACTGATATTTTTTTATCAGGGTCTCGAACCGGCATAGATTTATGGGTCAAATTTTTTCAAAGAATGCATGGAAGAATTATTGTCACCTCCGGAATTGAGTTTCAAAAATTTGTTGAGTATTTTGGAAAATCAGAGATACGACCGCTGTACTTGCAAAAACCGTTAGTTCCACATGACTGTATCGGTGCGATTTACAACGCATTACATGAGGAAAGATAAAGAAAGAAAGGGGTCATTTATGAGAGCACTAATAACAATTCTGATTCTAGGGGCAATGCTTGGATTTTCAGCCTGCTCATCGAATCAAGTAAAAGATTGTGAAAAACAAAAAACTGAAATTGTTTCACCTCGAGTGAACAGTTATCGTGCTAGATATATTAATTATTTATCTCAAGACGAATTTTAACACCAGAAAGTTTAGTACGAATCATTATCTGGTGGCTTGGTATGAAGACCTAAGACGTCTTTACTGGTTTTTGAAAAACGGTGCCCCCAGTGATGTGATTTTGGCAGCATTGAATTCATAATACTATGAAAAAAAGTTCTAGGAATAACTTTTCTTAAATAGAAAAATAAATTTGCATCCAAAGTGGCAGGGACCCAAAGTGGTGGATTTTGAGTTTTAACAATTTTTAAAATTTTTCGCGCTATTTTTTCAGGTGTTGAGCGTGACTTTTTCATAATATTTTCAATGAAGGGCGTTATATGCTTATAAAAGTCCGCATAAGGACCGTCTAAAGCTTCGCTTAATTGAGCTTTTTTAGAAAAATAGACTTTTTGGTAAGAGTCCGATTGAATAAAGCCGGGCTGAACTAGGCTAACATTAATTCCGAACGGTTTCATTTCATACCATAGTGCTTCACTGGCACCTTCGAGTGCATGTTTAGATGCGCTATATGAGGCCATAGTTGGCATTGCCATCATTCCACTGACCGAGGAGATATTAATTATTTTCCCTCGTCCTTTTTCTCTCATGCTAGGTAAGACTAATCTAATTAATGACATTGGCCCAAGGTAGTTTGTGTT
>JAYTFA010000161.1:0-3659 GCA_043734765.1 Pseudobdellovibrio sp.
AAAGCATCCTTGAGTAACATATGAAAGGCCGTGCTATTATAAGCAAATCCTGTATCTGCTAAAACAAGACGAATACGAATATTAGCGGTGCTGCCGGCCAAATTGTATTCTGAAATATAAGGAATGAAACGATCCTTGGCCTTATAAAGGGTTTCAATTTGCTGGCGCGTCCAGATGGTTTCTGAAAAACCCATACTTTTTAAGAATTCCCGCTGTTGATTGTAACCTCGTATTCCCCAGTCCTCGCCCCCTTCCGGAGACCAGTTTTGAAAACCGTATTTTTCAAAACCGAAAAACAGAGTCATCTTAATTATTTTATTTGAATCCACTAATTTGTCGTACAGTGGGTAAGATTCTGCAGTATTGGCGATAAGTTTCAGGTCGGTTGTGTAATTAAAGTATTCTACGTTTTCTTTCAAGGGGCAATTGCCGAGCAGGGGTTCCCAGTGATACCAGAAATTTGATTCCACAGCTGTTTCCTGCATACATTGACCCTTGGACTGGGCAAAGATTTTCTTCGGATTTAAAGGAATTGTAAAAGTATATTGAGTTGTTCCTGAAGCAAAAACACCCTTGGTTTTTAAATCGTATTTCACTGCATAAAATCCAACCGCAAGTTTTTTAATTTCGGTAAGGGAAAAGGACCACTTCGGGTAGAGTGCAGCAGCTTTGGTTTCTCGTGAGCGCATAAGGCCCAGCATGTAGCGCATTTGCATCCGGATTAAAGGGTCCGCCTGAATTTTAGTGGGCTCTGTGGCCTGTTCCATCAGAACCGTACCTTTGATGGTCACTTCCGATTCGGTGTGATCCGCGCCATAGTATTCCAGTAGCGAGTGGTCATAGGCGTAGGATTTTTGAAAACCGAGTATTAAAAAGCTTAAAAATAAAACAAATAGAGAGATCCTGCGAACGTTTAATAACTTCATAAAATGTACCCCATTTTGAATGAACTAGTTTTAATGCAAAACCGCTGAAATTGCAAAAATTGGCAGGCGAAGTTCACAGCATCGTGAAGATAGTGCAGATATGTCAAACTTATAGACTAGGGATGGACTGATGAAAACCTGTCTAAGTAATGAACTGCTTGTGAAGTTTCTGAATAACTTCGGTGCCTTTGGATTCATCCACTAAGAAACAGAAGTTGTGGCGGCTGGCTCCGTAACAGATCATTCTCACATTAATTTCAGAAATGGCCTCAAATATTTTTTTGGCCAGTCCCGGGGTGTGATTGATGTTATTGCCAATGAGCGAAACCAGTGAAAGATCATTCTCCACCTGAACCTCCGCAACTCGGGCTAATTCTTCCAGCAAGGTTTTGTTGATGGAGTCCGCATTATCTAAAGTAACAGAAACACTGATTTCTGAAGTGGTAATGGCATCAATGGAAACTTTATGGTCATTAAAAATTTTAAAAATCTGAAATAAGAAACCGTGTGTATGTAACATTTCCGGAGTACTTACCGTAACCAATGTCTGTTTTTTTCTCAGAGCCAAAGCCCTGATGAGCGGGGAATTTTTAACTTCTTTTCGAACCCAGGTTCCCGGCTTTTCCGGGTCAAAACTCGAGGCAACCAGTACAGGGATATGGCTTCTAATGGCGGGTAGGAGGGTAGCAGGATGCAGTACTTTGGCTCCGAAAGTAGCCAATTCCGACATTTCTTTAAATGAAATTTCGTCAATAACAATGGCATCCGAGCAGAGTCGCGGATCTGTTGTAGAGACTCCGGCTACGTCAGTCCATATTTCCAGGGTATCAGCAGAAATTCCCTCTGCTAAAATTGCAGCGGAGTAATCGCTGCCACCGCGTCCCAAGGTTGTAGTTGCGCCATTTAAGGTTTGCCCGATAAATCCCTGAGTCACATAAACGGTTTTCCCGGATTTACAATCAGCCAGATTTGTATTGCAAAGACCCATAATTACATCGGTCAGGGGGCGGGCTTTACCGAAATGATCATCGGTTTTAAGTACACTTCTTACGTCGAGCAAGTGAACCTGCTGAGCTGATTTCTTTTCAACAAATACTTTCTTTAGTGCGACATAAAAAAGAACCGACGACATTCTTTCGCCCAAACTGAGCAAAACATCTTTGGCTTTGTTTGAGCAATCTCTCAGTAAGTAAATACCCTTTGCAATGGATTCCATTTCAGAAATCAATTTTTCCAGTTCATTGATAGAACCTTCATCCGCACTTAATTCTTTTGCTATAGCTCTGTGTTTTTCCTGAATTTTTACGAGGAGAGACTCAGTTTCATGAAGTAAGCCTGATTCGGAGGATTCACCCAGTTTAATTAAATCATTGGTTGTGCCCGAGGTGGCAGAAACCACCACAATATTTGATTTACGCTGAAATGAAACCTCAGCACTCCTTAACATGCAACCGGCATCTCCCATTGAAGTTCCGCCAAATTTAGATACGATAACAGCCATATATCATTCCTCGAAAATAGTCCTCTGAAAAAGCCTACACAATTGCCTTCAAAGAGAAAGGTTAATGTAACACATCTTCTTTTAAGTTCACATAAAATATGTTTTTAGCCTTCATTAGAGATTCTTAGAGCTCATCAAATTCGTCATCAAGGCTTGGAATATGATTAAACGAAATCCGCGTTTTTGCACTGGTAAGCACCTCTTTTGTGTTCGCCATAAAAAGGGTGTTGGCCCCGAACTTAGAGTTGATTGCATCCAGGGCATGGTTGATATGGTTGGATTTAGGATTATCAAAAAGCGACATTTGCGCAGGACCACTGACCAAATCAGACAGCGCAATCTGAACCTTAAGGGGTTTTTTATGAGCTTCCAATTTCCAAAGTTTTTGGAGCTCTTTAACCAGAAAATAAGTATCATCGGTATCATTGAACGATACAGAATTTTCAAAGCGGGTGCTATCCACACATTTTACATAAACCGAAAGATTTCGGGCCTTCAATTTATCCTCTCGAAGTCGGGCCGCGGCTTTTAGTAAAAGCTTAGTGGCTACTTTAAAAGACAGTTCGGCGGTTCTGAAGTTCGGCGGAAGCACGTGTTGATGGCTGAATGAATTCTGATTTGGGTTCTTATTGTAAGCAATGTCTTCTCCGGCCAGTTCTCTTGATATCCGCAGGCCCCAAATGCTTCCCCAGTGTTTTTGGAGTTCTTGTTCCGGAGTTTTCATAAAATCAGCTATGGTAAAATATCCCTGAGAGTTCAAACGGTATTTCATTTGCCGTCCTACTCCGGGCAGCACCTCAATAGGCAGAGGCCCTATCTTCGTTAATATCTGGCTTGTGGGAACCATGACCAGTCCATCAGGCTTTTGCATATCGGAAGCAATTTTGGCTATTAAAACATTAGGCCCCACCCCAACAGAGCTTTTTATCTCAGAACCCACGACCAGACGAACATGGTCTTTCATCTCTTGCGCAATTCGACCGGCATTTTCATAATTGCATTCCCGACCGATAAGTTCGCAGGCAACTTCATCGATGGATAAAACTTTTTTAATGGGTAAGACCTCTTCGACCGCATTAATAATTTTATGATGAAACTCGGTGTAGAGCTTGTGGTTTCCGGTTTTTAAAATCAAACCGGGACACATTTTTTTTGCATCACCCACGCGAGTGCCGGTTTTTATCCCAAACTTTTTAGCTTCATAGCTTGCTGCGATTACACAAGTGCTATCG
>JAYTFA010000162.1:0-4425 GCA_043734765.1 Pseudobdellovibrio sp.
TCGTTTCGCGGGGGCCATGAAATTCCTATGCAAGTGATTCAAAAGATGAAAAGCTATATTTCAGAGAGACTTTAAAAGAGAGATTTTAAAAATGCAGTACGCCATTCAAACCGAAAATTTAGGTCGTGTTTATAAGACCTATTCTAAACAAGAAGGAATTCTAAATTCTTTAAAGGGTTTCTATAACCGCAAATACACTGAAAAAGTGGCTCTCAAAAATGCCAGTATTAAAATCGAAGCAGGAAAAATTGTAGGGCTCGTGGGATCTAACGGCGCCGGCAAAACCACATTACTGAAAATGCTTTCGGGTTTAATTTATCCTACTACGGGAACTGCGCAGGTGCTGGGTTATGAACCTTGGATGCGTGAAAATGATTTTTTAAAGCAAATCAGTATTTTATTAGGACAAAAAAATCAATTGTGGTGGGACATCACTCCGCGCGACAGCTACGCCTTGCTCACTAAAATTTATGACCTCAATGAAACTCAATCTAAAAGCCGGGTTAATGAACTGGCGCATTTGCTTAATTGCACGCATGTGCTGGATACACAACTGCGACGTTTAAGTTTAGGCGAGAGAATGAAAATGGAAATTATCGGCTCGCTGCTGCACTCTCCGAAGGTGTTGTTTTTGGATGAACCGACTATTGGGTTGGATATTGTGGCTCAGACCACAATCCGTAATTTTCTGGAAAAATATGTAAAAGAGCAACAGCCCGCCATTATTTTAACTTCCCATTACATGGATGATATTGCGCAGTTATCAGACCAGTTGTTGTTAATTTCCCAGGGCGAAATTGTATATGACGGCAGCGTTGATCATTTTATGCAAACCACCGACCTTAAGAAAAAATTAATCTATCGTTTAAAAAATTCAGCAGAAGAAAAAGAAATTGTATTTAATTCGCAGGAACTCACACAGGTCTTAAGCGATTTGGCCCGGGCCGGTGAAGTCGTGGATTTAAAGGTAGAGGAAGTTGATTTTGAACATGTCATTCACCGCTTTTTGCAGGCGGAATCTGGCACTCGCTAAGTTAGGAATAGTTTCTAACCTCGAGTACAGATTTAATTTTATAATAGACGCTTTTATCCAGCCCATTTTGAGCGTTGGAGTTGAAGTACTATTGTGGATTGCCATTTTTAAAACTGCAGATGCTTCAGGGCTGATCGGCGGATTTGCCCGTGAAAATTATCTGGCTTATGCTGTTTGGGCGCCTTTTCTAGGCCGCATCGCCATCAGTTGGATGTACGAGTCCATGATGGTGGAAGAAGTGGTATCGGGCTCCATCAACACCATCTTAACCCGACCGATCAGTTTTTTTGAATATTATCTGAGTCAAACAATGGGGTACAAAGTTATCACCACTCTGTTTTCGATGACGGTTCCGCTTTTTGCCAGTGTGTACTTTAAACTGCCCGTACATTACGACCGGCTTCCGGCAGCCTTTTTAATTATAGTTTATTATATTTTTTTAGTTCACACGATGAGTTTTATGGTTTCAACTCTGGGCTTTTATTTAACCCGCGTGCGATCGTTTACGTTATTGAAAAATCTGAGCCTGATGCTCTTGGGCGGAGAATTGGTTCCTATCGATTTGATGCCTAAAGCGCTGTCTGAATTGTTGCTGAGTTTGCCTTTTTCTTCGGGTGTTTATGTTCCGTTGGCCCTGATCACTGGCCGTGCCGATTATAATTTACTCTACCAGGGATTTTTTAATATCACCTGGGGACTGGCATTAACCGGATTGGTTTCTTATTTTCTGTGGAAGCGCGGAGTGCGCGAGTACACCGGGACCGGTGCCTGATGAGTTTGCTGCAGAAAATTGTAAAATATCTAGGGCTTTACCAGGCGTTTTTTAAAGCCAGCTTTGTAGCGGATCTGGAATACCGGCTTAATTTTGTGGTTCTGGTGATCGGCGAATTTATCTGGTATTCGACTCAGTTGATTCTGTTTGAAGTTCTTTACCGCCATACAAATATTATCGGAGACTGGAATATTCACCAGATGCGTGTGTTTATTTTTCTGGTGCTGTTTGTTGATTCGATTTATATGATTTTATGGGATCCTAATTTTTCTGTTTTTACCGACAATGTCCGTAAAGGAACACTTGATCTATTACTGATGAAACCCATCAACTCCATGTTTATGTTAAGTTCACAGCGTATTTCGGTTTCCCATTTGCCTTGTTTTTTTATAACGTTCGGCGGACTGATCTGGGCCCTCAGTCAACTTCCGAATTTTCATTGGTTCAAGCTGCTGTGGCTCATTTTTTTAGTTCCGGCAGGTTTATCCGTCATTTTCTGCGGACGCTTTGCCTTAAACAGCACCTCTATTATTTTTACCCGTGCCGATTTTCTTCAGTATATCTGGTACTCTGTTTTTAGATTGGGCTTACGCCCTGATGCGATTTACTCCGGCTTTTTGCGGATCTTGCTTATTTTTGTGGTTCCGTTTGCGATGGTGGCCTCAATTCCCGCCAGAATTTTACTCGAACCCACTCAACTCTGGATGATTGCCTGGGCTTTTGTTTTACCTTTTATTTTGTTTTATTTACTAAAAAAATACTGGGTTTTCTGTTTGAGACATTACTCCAGCGCGAGCAGTTAAAATTGTTTTGTTTTGAGACAATAAACTTCAATTCCTTTAAATTTTTGAATTTCCTGCCGATATAGAATGAGTTCGGGGGAATAATGAACCAACCTAAAATGCCGATGACTACTGCGTTCATATTGTTTTCTATTTTTTCCCCTTCGAACTCGACTCGAACCTTTGAGGTTCCATGCCCCTGAGTTTTAAAAAAACCACATCAGGTATGAGCTTAGTAGAACTCATTGTAGCCTTGGGGCTGGTGTCCATTGTTTCCATAGCCATTGCTATGATCCTGGATAATGTAAGCCAGGGACAAAGAAAAAATTTACTGTTCGCGTCTCTGATACAAAAGAAAAATCAATTTCAGAGTGTTCTGGACGGCGATAATACTCTTGCTAACACTATTGCCGCCGGCCCCAATACCGGCATGCAGTGCTTACGCGATCGCGTTACGTGCGACGCAGGTAATGTGGCTTCCGCGTTTTCTCCTTACTTAAATCAGGTCATTCTTTACAACAATGCCCCTAAGCCGGGAGCTCCGTTTCACGACGGGCGTGTTATCAGCGACAAAGGATTTACTGAAAAAGGCACAGAGTGCACGGGGTTCTCACCTAATCCGACAACCGGAAATGACAATTGTCCGGTGGGATATGTTGTTAATTGGTATATAAGCAGTGCGGGTAATACCAAGGGAATATCCTTAACGATGACTGCAAAAATGATATTTAATCCAAGCGATAGCAATAAATTAAAAAGATTAATTAATTCTACTCTTTTTACTCCGCTCGGCCCTTATGATGCTTTTTCCACGAAATCTGTTAATTCACTGGTTGATCTTAGCGTAGCCAGTTGTAATGTAAGCGGCATCAATCTTTTTAATGGCGGAAACTATCCGTTTTATCTGACCAGCTCCGTACCAACCGGAAGCCGCTGCACCAGCGAGCTCAGACTTTGCTCAATAATAAATAATGTTCCTACCCTCAGCGGAAGTTATACCAATGCGGCCTGTGTACAAAACTGTGATGGCGCCTGGGGCGCCTGTTCGGCACCATGCGGAGGAGGAACCCAAATTTATTCACAGACGATAGAAGCAAATCAATGGGGCGCGGCCTGTGCAACTCCCAATGGCGCTACGCAAGCCTGTAACACAGCGGCCTGCGCACCGCTTATTAACTGCGTGGGTTCATGGGGAGCTTGTGTGGTCGGCTTACGAACATATACAATCACAACTCCTGCTTCTGGCGGAGGTGCTGCCTGTCCGACCGCTAGTGGCGCAACTCAAGCCTGCACAGTGCCTGTTGATTGCGTAGGGGCATGGGGCGCTTGCGTTGCCCCTGGTATACAAACTTATACTATTACATCACCGGCTTCCGGTGGCGGTGCCACTTGTCCCTATGCTAGCGGCGCGACGCAAGCTTGTACTTGTACAGGTTATGTTGCTGTGACTTATTATAATTGTGTTAACCCTATAATAATTTGGAATACGGAAGACTGTGGGTCAGGACCTATTTCTGGTTCCTATCCGTTTGTAAGCAGTATGTGTATATCCCCAATGGGTTACGGGAGTTGCAGTTATACAAACTGTAGCTATACATACGTACCGACCTGTTCGAGAATGGAACTACAAACAATCCCCTGCCCTTAAGTTATTTAAAGGCCTCCCGTGCCAGTTCTGAAATTTTTGTTTTATTGTAACCGCAGTTAAGGTGCATTTCACCGGCAACACCTGCGATTTCAAATAGATTCATTTTATTATAAAATTGTACGCCGCAATCCGAATGTTGAGGCTGCACTTTAACAGGAAGGGGCATGGGTGAAGGTTCCGGAAGATTTAA
>JAYTFA010000163.1:0-2275 GCA_043734765.1 Pseudobdellovibrio sp.
ATTCCAACGGTGCCCATCAAGATCGGCAAATCCACATCCGTACATCCAACCGTCTTTGTATCCGGGTTTCCCGTAAAGCGTTCCACCGGCCTCAACGGCTTTTTTAGCCATCTCATCCACTTCGGCCGGAGATGCTGCTCCTATTGAAAATAAGATTTCATTAGACTGGCGCGTATCCGTAATCGGCTGTCCGCCGATGAATCCCTGAAACAAACTTTCAGAAAAAATGTTGAGCACTGTTTTCTTGTTGCCGACAAACATGCTGACCATGTGAGGAGCCGCATGCCTTTCATTCATTATGAAACCGAGTTTCAAAAAAAACTCTTTTGATTTTTTTAAGTCTTTAGATGATAGATTAAGCCAAAAATCATTTTCTATTAGTCCTCCAAACAATTCAACATTGAAAAATATGTTGAATTTTTATATCCGTCAATGACTCACATTATTTGCTAATGCTTCAAATTATAATATTGTTTGAACCGATTCAAAGCTTCTACGAAGTCTGCACTGGGAGCCAATTTAAATTTCGGTTCATAAATAAATCTATTTCCCTCTGGGGGCCATTCAGCCCCCCAAAGGATACAACCTTCATATTTTTTAGATTGAAGATTATAAGCGCAGGACTCCAGACTTATACGCTTAAACAGTGACCATCCAAAAGGGAAATCCGCAATTTGCGACAGATTTTCAACTTCCACCGACTCATTAGGATTGGTAAAATGGTCGCGGTAAAAGTAAGAACATTTTAATGGCGTAAATTTACACGTGTCATAGTTCTGATCCAGAAAAAAGCCTCTATTTGTACGATTCAAATTTCGATCTTCCTGAAATCCCGTAAATATGAAATCACTTTCGTCGTTAATCTGCACTCGTGCCACCTGTATCCAGCGTACAGTGCGAGCCTTGAATGAAGCTTTGTAGGCAAGTTGAGTGGCCAGAATGTCTTCGCCGGTTTCCGGGCTAATCAGCCAATCTGTCTGAATTGAAAAGGTTTTTTTTCCTGTCGTAAAGCTTTTTATAACAGGCTTCATTAATACCGGAAATTCAGCCCGGGCAACTGTAGGCACCATCAAAGCAAGGGAACAGCAGAATAATAAGAAAGACTTTAAATGTACCACATGAGCTTGTCCGCAAATTTAAGTCCAGCCTTTAATGCGTTTTAAAGACAGCACAACCGTCAACATATCAGGCAAAAGCCGATTTTAAGCCGCGATTTAACGAAGCAGGCCTATCAAGGGGAGATTCAAACTGCCGAAATATTTTACAAGTTTTTTTGAAATTCTCATTTAACAGGTGCAAAAATCCGAAAAAATAATACTATGTTTTACGTGTATAAACTCAGAGACTATCAACATGAAGCGGTCCATAACACCGTTAAATATTTTCAGAACAAACGCCATCCGGCAATGATTGTTCTTCCCACAGGAGCCGGCAAAAGTCTGGTGATTGCAGAGCTCGCCCGTATTGCCAAGGGACGAGTGCTGGTTTTAGCTCACGTTAAAGAGCTGGTAGAACAAAATTACGAAAAATATAAAAGCTACGGTCTTTCTGCCGGAATTTTTTCGGCCAGCCTTGGTAAAAAAGATTGGGATCAAAAAGCCATTTTTGGCAGTGTGCAGTCCGTAGCCCGCGCGCCGGACGATTTTTTTAATGATTTTTCACTGCTCGTTATAGATGAGTGCCATCGGGTGGCCGAAGAGGGCTCAACGCAATACCAGGACGTTATCCAAAAACTGCTGGCTCGGAATCCTGAACTCTGCATTTTAGGACTTACAGCAACACCCTATCGTTTAGGTTTGGGTTGGATCTACGAATATTCGCAAAACGGCGAAATTAAAACCGATAAGCAAAGATTTTTTAAACAGTGTGTTTATGAGTTACCACTCTCTTACATGATAAAAAATAAATATCTCACAACTCCCGTAAAAGTAGATATTCCGGTAACGTGTTATGATTTTTCTGAACTAACAGAAAAAGATCAGATGTTCACTGCTGCTGAAGTTGAAGAAATTTTAAAAAGTCAGAAACGCCTGACTCCTTTTATTGTCAAAAATATTATCGACATTACCGAACGCTTTAATAGACAGGGTGTGATGATTTTCAGTAGTTCGGTTAAGCACGCTGAAGAAATTATGTCGTATTTACCGGCGGATGATTCCCGAATTGTTTTAGGTAAAACAGAAATGCACGAACGAAATGAAATCGTTGATGATTTTAAATTGAAAAAATTTAAATATCTTGTCAATGTTTCCGTACTTACAACCGGCTTTGATGC
>JAYTFA010000164.1:0-3739 GCA_043734765.1 Pseudobdellovibrio sp.
AAAATCAGGCCTTGAAAAATTAACCCCGAACCAGCAGAAAATGATCATCAAATTCAGACAAAACTCATCCTTTTTAAGATCCATTTTTCAGACTTCCGAAAAAACACACCAAAGTCCCTCTGAATTTGCCGACTTTGTGCGTGACTTTGGAGTACTGAAAGATCTTCTGATCCTTAATAACAGTGACGCCGCCAGAGAAAAGGCTAAGAAAATTCTGAAAAAATACTCTGAATTGGATTTTGAAGCGCTGCTTGATGATGCGGAGCCGGCATCAAAAAAATCGGTTAAAAAATATTTCAAAGAACTTTTGAAAGACACCAAAGAAATTATGGCTAAAAGTGAAATCACCGTTGATGAAGTACATGATGTGCGCAAAAATTTACGAGATGTTCTGCGCTACATGCAGATTCAGAATGAAGTAGAATTTGCCAAGGCCAGCGGCTCAAAAGTTCTGAGCCTGGGGCAAAATGCTGAACTACAGGATACAATACAAATTGAATTTCTTAAAAAAACCAACTCTAAGCTGGGTGAGGTTTGCGACGAGTATGCAGCAAAAATTCTCAAAGGTGAAATCAGTGATGATACCGTAGTTGAATTTCCCGAACGTATTCGTCCCCGGGTTGAATACTTTTTGGAACGCTATCAAATACAGGTGGAGGATTAATCGTCTTACAATGAGACACAAAATATCTATCTAATATTTAGACACCCGGGTGTCGTAATTTAGCATCCGGGTTGAATTTATGGATTTTAGGATTTCAACTGCTACCCATACAATCCAACTTGGTTTTTTTGGCACCCAACTTGAAGCCCATTATATATAGAGGGTCTGATGAAAAATGCTCGGTTTTTGTTTATTCTTATTTCATTATTCAGTTTTATTGCACAGGCGCTGACTTGTAAAAGCCTGTTCATTCAGCCTCCAATACAACCTTATTCCATAGAAACGGATTCTCCCCGCCTTGATATGGCTCAAATCACTAATGACGGAACACATTCAAAACTTTTTGTTGAGGAGTCAGGATTTTCTAAAGATGTAAATCAAGCCGTTATTGAAATGATCCGCATGCTTTCAGCCAATTCCGCATTCAAACTGGAAGATAAGAATGTTTTAACAAAGAACAAATTTACTTTAGGTGTGCCAATCAAAGACGGATATGTACTTGAGCTGAATTATGAATCCAAATCCAATATTAATCCGCGCTTCATTCTGCAGGATAAAATTGTCCTTATTACTCCCTCAGGTAAAGAATATAAAATCACTGATGATTTGCTACAGCGTGATGAAATTAAAATTAACAAGTCAGAATTCGACTTGAAGGATTATGCCCATCTGGGCCGGCATTTAAAATTAAAAGCCCCGTTAGTTGTTGACGGTTTACTGCTTAAGAAATTCTCGCAGCTAGCGGATTACTTTGAATACTTCAAAAAGGCAGAGATCGCCAATATTTTTAAATCCAACAGTATGCTCCAAATTGAAACTGCATTTAGGCTGCGTAAAGCAAAAGATGTTTTTTTTAATGTTCTTGTTAAACAGCCTTTCAAATTTATGATCAGTGGCGCCCTTATGTTTGCTGTGATGAATACACAGTTATTTGTGCCGCATCATAACGTAGTGCCGGTTGCTCAGGACCAATCTATCAGTGCAGCCTACATTGCCAAAACCATAAACAAACTTCCCATCCCAGAGAGCCAACCCCAGCTGAAAAAAGAATATCTGACTTTGCAGGCCGAACTCGCAAATAAAGTACAGTCTCATTCTTTTTCGCATATTAATTTTCTTGAAATTCAACTTGACAGTAAAAATATGTTTTCTCAGGAGAATAATCTTTTTATTTATGAAAAAGCTAATGAAAATACAGGTGAAAAAAATACTTATGTTGTTTTTTCCAATGATATTTCAAAAAATTCAATGGTTGGAATGCAGTATTTGATAATTGAAATTCCGGCATTCAAATATGCGAATTTGATAAACTACATCAAAAATCAGGGCAAAATCGGCACCGAAAAGCCGGATAACGCAAAATGAGCCGCTTGTTTCAAAAGTTCAGTTTAACATTGGTGATTCTATTGGCGTTAACGTCTGCAGCATGGGCGAACCAATGCTCAGCTCTATTTTTTACCGATCCTTTTACTAAGCAGACTATGACGCCTGAAATGACCCGCCAGGTTCCTGTAATGGTAAAAAATTTAAAAAGCAGTACCACGGGGGCGCGGGTCGAAAACAAGTGGACTTTAGCAAAAAATCAAATTCAAATTCTGATCGGTAAACTGGGCTCTGAGCTGAGTAAAGCCAATGTGATTATTAAGATCCGAGACGATGTCAGGTCGGGAACCCGGAATGTCACACACACCGTTTATTTAGAGCAGTTCAGTCTCAATTTAAAAGAAAGTGGTCTGCAGGTTTCTGAAGGTGTCGACCTAGAAGAAGTTACTTTTAAGCCGCGAATCAGAAAATACGGAACTGTCGGCAAAAGCAAACCTGTGATACTGCAAAATGTTGAATTTGTGGACTTTACGAAAGATTATTCTTTTGTTGAATTCAAGTTTCCTGATGCGCGCTATAACGGCGCAGTATTTAAACCTCGCATGTACATGGCAGACAAATATATAAAAATGTTCGGTACAAAAGAGTTTCTGACCCATTTTGATGAAATTGCCGCAGAAACACTAAAGCTTGAACCTAATTTAAACGACTCCGAAAGTATAAAAGCCATGCTTAAGTTTTTTCAAATAGGGCACCAGAAAAAAGTCAGTTTTGCAAAAATAGCATTAAATTTGTATGACCGGGTTTCGTATGCGATCGACTTTACAGATAACTCCTCAAGCGCCAAAGTGCAGATTCAGATGACCCTTGATAAATCGATTTCATTATTTATTTATGAACTCGGTAGGTCCATTGAAGCTTATGAACCTGACCATACTGTGGTTGAAGTGAAAACACCTGTAGAGTATGCTCAATATTCATTAAACTCAGATCTGTCTCAGATTCCGGGCTATTCAACTTTTTTAACATTTATTAACGACGTCAAAACAAATCACTTACCGCAATATATGGAAGGTGTTGGAAAAAACGGACATGGCCACCGAGGTTTTTTAAACGAAGTTAAAAAATCGTCTGAATCGGCAGGGCATTAACTAATGACAACATGAACTTATTATGAAAAGGTGCAGAAATGATAAAAATATATGGTTCACCGAAATCAAGTGCCGGTCGTGTTTATTGGATGCTCGAAGAGTTAGGTCTTAATTACGAGCCCGTAAAAATCAACATGCGCGAAAAAGAACATAAAAGCGAAGCCTTTTTGAAATTAAATCCTAACGGCAAAATTCCCTGTTTAACCGACGGAGATTTTGTGATCTGGGAATCTACGGCGATCAATCATTATCTGGCGGAAAAATATTCGCCTGAACTTCTTGGCAGCACTCCGGAAACTCGCGGCCTGGTTCAACAGTGGAATATCTGGTCCATGATTGAACTTCAAAAGCCTATCATTGACATATTAATTCAAAAAGTATTTGTTCCCGAAGATAAACGAGATCATACTCTTATTGAAAAATCCCAGAAAAGCTGCGGACCTCTTTTAACTATTTTGGACACTGCCCTGAGCAACAAAAAATATTTAACCGGCGACACTTTTAATGTTGCGGATCTTAATATGGCGTCTGTTGTAAGTATCGCGTCGGCAATCGAAATGGATATTTCATCTTTTAAAAATATCAAATCCTGGATGGGTAA
>JAYTFA010000165.1:0-12058 GCA_043734765.1 Pseudobdellovibrio sp.
GGGCAAAAAAAATCCGGAGGGGTTACCCCCTCCGGCCCTGCTCACCACCGCTCGCTGCGATCATGATGAAATCTAAGCTGTCGTACATGCTGCTCTCACGTTGTTATCAAAAGGTGATGGCGGCTTTAGTTGAAATTCCTATGTTAGTTTTATTTTCTAGGGCCGAAGCTCCGTCTCTCCACGCTCCACCGGGAAATAAAACTCCGAGTTGATTTGACCAAATTACGCGTTCGCGTGGTTTATAAATTAACTCGATGTCTAATTCTGTACCTAAATCTTTACTCGTGTCCAGCGCTAATGTCGGATTCACTACTAATTGAGCGTAGATCAATGTTGATTTTATATCTAACTTTTCATTCCACTGAAACTTCGCACTCGGTGCAATGTAAGTTGCATTGCCGATCGCTTCATCATCTGCCGAATTACCAACCGATAGTCCCGTGGCATTGTGAATAATTCCGGTTGTTAAAAAATCGCGCTGACCCATTCTGTGATTGAACATCAGCAGGGCCACATCATAATTTTTATCAAACTGATAGCCTTCATAAACATTTGTTGTTTTCGGATTGTCTCCGCTGGCAATTCCGAGTTTTGTGCCGAATTCCCATTTTCCGCCTTCTTGTTGAGGAAATAAAAGTTCTGCAGCAACAGCGTATGAATTAAACCTGACCATCTCATTGGCCACGATCAAACCGGTATCACCAGTTAAAAAACTGGCTTCCATTTTAAATTTGAAAGTATCCCAACTGCGGCCTAAGTATAAATTTACAGTTTTGGTATTCCAGCCGCCGGCAAGAGTAGCTCCTGCAATCGGAAGTGGATTTGCGGTACCCAAAGCATCATTTGACTCCGGACTGCTTTTTCGGGTTTGTTGGATAACGCCCGCCTGAGCCCCATTATCTTTATTGTTATATTCAAAAACAATCGTCTCATCAGAAGTTGTTACCCCACGACCATAATCTTTTTGTGATACTTTTGAAAGCATCGGCATAAAGGAAATATTATCCACGATAAACTTATACCCCACAGAGTCGCGAGTATCATACCAATGGTCGAAATTACCGAGCCCGGCATTATGGGTAATTCCCATACCGAACTCCATCGGAGCCCGACCGGCAATTAAAGAACCGTACTCATGATTAATATTTAAATAAAGCTGACTAACACCAATGCCGGTTGTTTCCTGGTTCTGCGAATTGATTCTCGGGTCAACGGTGCCGCCACCACTGCCGAAAACCGATCCTAACTGCGAGTTTCGGTACGCCGGAGTTTGGCTACCTAAAATATCGAAGCGACTAATAATGTTGATTCCGTCAGATGCCGTAATTTTCGGATTCAGGTAAAGATATTGAAGCCCATAGGTCTTAGGCTGTTTCATATTTGAATCTAAGGTGGGATTATCAATATCATTGAATTCAATACGATACCCGCCGGACCAGTCGATAGAAATAGCCAAGGCCGCCTGTGATACAAAAACTAAATAGATCAATGCTAACGAACGCATAAAATTTCCTTTTTAATTAATTTTGAACTACACCCATTACGTCGGATTCGTGGATGATCTGAAGCTCTTCTGAGTTAAATGTAACTTTGGTACCTGAGTGTTCCGCAAATAGAACTGTATCGCCCACCTTGACGTCCAAGGGTTGTAAGTGGCCCTTTTTACTTGTGCCGCCGTGCCCGATAGCCAGCACTTTTGCTTTTAAATAGCCGGTTGCAAACGAAGAGACCGAATCAGGAATAAAGAGTCCGCCCGGAGTCATTTTTTCTGCCTGTACAACTTTAACAACCAGACGATCCCCCAATGGGCTGATCGCCTTGGAATAATCAACATTACGGACAGCCTGTTGAATGACCTTGGGTTTTACAGCTGAAATTTTACCTGGGCTTTTAGATGTTTTTTTAACAGCTTTTTTAGCTGCGGGCTTTACAGCTTTTTTGGCGGCTTTTTTCAACGGCTTTTTAACGGCCTTCTTTACTGTTTTTTTTAATACTTTTTTTACAACTTTTTTTTTCTTATTTGCCATGACGTCCCTTTTCTTCTTCGTAATATTTTTTATAGAGAATATCCCATTCGCGCGTACCTTCATGAACATCACGTTTCAACGAGGCCACTTTTTCACGGGCCTTTTTATCGATTTCAGCATCTTCTTTAACAAAATCCGCAATCGCATGTTTGGCGGCTCTTAAAGCGATATCGTCGTCTGAGAAGTCGGCAATATCATCTCCCCACACTTTGTCGGTTGCTACGTGAGCCAAGTGGGCCTGGCGTTCTTCTGATAAAATCATAGAATAAACTTTCTTTCTTTAGCCAGTTTCTGCTTCAACATCGGAAACATCTTGTGGCGTTGAAATTGCCCTTCGTGCTCGCGTTCCATTTGATCCATTAGCGCCTTCACATCCTGATCCAATTGTTCTTCTTTTTTAAAATTTGCAGTAATCGCATCCACAATAGTATTTAAAACGATTTTTTCATCGACTTTAAAAGTTATTAAGTTCTGTGCTTTCCACTGTTTTAAAATTTTTTCTGAGAGCCTTTGTATTTGACTTGTTGTGAGCTTCATCATTTTATATTTATATGCCCCTTATTTGCCTCCAATTAAAGACTATTTATCCAGCAATGACAAGTTTTCTTGCTTTTAGAGCATGGATAAAACCTATTTTTTTGTACAGCGTATTATTTCTGGGATTGAGTTGCACAGCCTCCGCCTTCGAATGGCCCTTCAGTACTGAAGAATTTCATAAAAAATTATCCAGTCAGGATTTAACCCCATCCATACGATACTTTGCACGCGGCCCAAGCTTTTTAACGGGTCAGAGATGGAACGAAGCAAAGTTCCTAAACGCACTCCAGTCGCAAAACTATCGGATTCGCAGCACAGAGCAAGTTTTAATGGCAGGTGATGCTAAAAAACTCAATATTACAGAGTGCAAACAGTTAACTCACAACGAAGCTTTACCTGAAGAGCTGAACTGCTGGATCTGGCAGACACACGATCAGGAAACCTTTTTGGTTGCAATAGACTCCAGACAAATTATTCAGTCGACATGGCTAGGGGCCAATTCGCCCGAGCCTTTTTGGAAGGCTTCACTAGATCCGATATTAGTTGCCCAGTACAAAGGGACTCAACCCATCATGCAAAATGAATTAAAAATTTCCGATTTTCCCGTTAACTGCCTGAATGCGGTGATGGCCATTGAAGACAGCGAATTCCTTGTCCATTCGGGGCTCAGTTATATCGGGCTCACAAGGTCACTGATAAAAAATATAACAAAAATGCGCTATGCCCAGGGCGGAAGCACGATCACGCAGCAACTCGTTAAAAATTATTTTCTTACACCCGAAAAAACCCTTAAGCGCAAAATAAAGGAACTTTATCTTGCGGTCAAATTAGAATCTGAATGGACCAAAGATCAAATTTTAGAAACTTATTTAAATATCATCTACATGGGACAAGCCGGAGCTTTTCAGGTTTCCGGTTTTGGAGCAGCGTCAGAGTATTATTTCAGTAAACCCGTGCAACAGTTGGATTTACCGGAATGTTCATTGATGGCCGCCATCATCAATAATCCGGGGTCCTACAATCCGTGGAAACACGCAGATAAAGCTCAGGCCAGACGCAATTTAGTTCTAACTAAAATGAAAGAACTGAAACTGATCAATGAAAAAGAATTTAACGATGCCGTAATTGCCAAGTTGCCTGAACAGGTCGAACCCAAAGCATCCGAAACGGCGCCGTATTTTTTCGAGGCCGTGCGGCAACAAATCAGCGAAATGAAGTTTTCGGAAAATCCGCAGAATATATACACCAGTCTGGACCTTGAAGAACAACAGAATGCCCAGGTGGCTCTTCAAAAGCATATTTCAGAACTTGAAAGAAGCCGTAAAAATTTGGTCAAAAATAAAGCTAAAGGACTCAAACTGGAAGGCTTGGTTATTTCAAGCGAAAACCAAACCGGACTGATCAATACACTGGTGGGCGGGCAAAGTTACCGGCAGACTCAGTTCAATCGTGCGCTAAACGGCAAAAGGCAGATAGGCTCCCTCATCAAACCCTTTGTTTACCTGACGGCCCTGCTTGACGGCGCCACTCCTCTGACAAAAGTTGTCGACCAGAAATTTGAGTGGAACTATGACAAAAAAACCTGGTCTCCCGAAAATTATGATAAAAAATTTCATGGAGAAGTCCCGCTCTATTATGCTTTAAAAGAAAGTTTAAACGCTTCAACCGCGCAAGTTGCCTATAAGGTCGGCTTGCAGAAAATTATAGATTTGGCTCATCAAATCGGGTTCGTTTCAAATATGGAAACCACACCGGCAACAAGTCTTGGCGCTAGCACCCACTACCCAATCGAATTGGTCGACAGCTACCGCACTTTTGCAAATTTGGGCAAATATACAAAATCCGGTTATATAGAAAAAATTAAAAATAAAGATAATGAAATGATTTTTCAGTTCAGCCCCAGCTTTGAACAGAAATTAGATTCGGCCGCAACATCGGTTCTGGTCGGGATGCTCAAAGAAACCCTGAAAAGCGGAACCGCGAAGTCGGCACAGGCACTGGGTTGGGCATCACCCTCTGCCGGTAAAACCGGAACCACTTCCGACAATAAAGATGCCTGGTTTTCCGGTTTTACTCCTTATCAGACGACTGTCGTTTGGCTGGGATACGATTTAGGGGCTTCGAGCCAGCTCACTGGCGGAAGCGGTGCCGTACCTGTATGGGTTGATATTATGAAACTCACGAAACAAAAATGGTCGGAGTCGGATTTTAAATTTCCTGATACTGTGGAAATACGCAAGGTGGAATTGTTCGGCACTAACAAAGAAACGGAATTGGTTTTTAAAAACTAGAGTTTAACAACTTGCCCTTCGTAGGCAAAATCCCAGGTTAAATTCAAATGTGAGTATTTTTTTTCATAGCTTTCTGCGGCCTTGCTCTTTTGCCTCCAAGAATCCTCAATAGAAAAAGCAGGATCATGGTGAGCAAAAAGTATTTGTTTAAGAACAAAATTGGTACAAATTTCAAAACCTCTATCACAAGTTCCATGGCCCCAGCCTTTTTTCATAATCATATCGGTTTCTTCATACTGAGCATCAAAATAAACCAAATCGGCATTTTCATACAAACCCGCATCAATGCCTAATTCGGCCCGGGTTCGTCTGGTGGCTTCGTTGTCAACGGCATGTGCATACACTTTATTATTTTTTTCAACTCTGAAGCCAAAGCACAAATCAGGATGGTCCATTTTATAAGGAGTCACCGAAAATCCGTTGATCTGGTTTTTTTGGTGCGGCTTTAATTTATGAAAAATGATTTCGGCGCCAAGCCCCTCAAAAGCTACAGGGAAGGTCGGTTTTTTAAAAAGATTTCTGATAATTTCTTCGGTTTCCGGATGAACAGAATAATAATTTATTTTGTAACCACTCATAAAATGGGGAGCAAAAAACGGCAATCCCATAATATGGTCAAAATGAAAATGTGAAATTAAAATATGAAATTCTTTTTGATTATTATAGTCATGTTGATCACTTTTTGACTTAATTCCGCTACCGCCATCAATAAGAATAGATTGGTTTGCATCTGAAATTTCCACACACGTTGTGGCTGTACCGAAACCGCCGACCTCGGCCAAATGTTTAGACTGGATGAATTTATGTATCTGTTCCGGCTTCGAAAAACCGGCTTTAAAAAAATCAGCCATGATTTTTTCGATATGGGCAACCCAGCTTTGCGTATCGAGTGAGTGCGGTATAGAGCCGCGAACTCCCCAAAATTTTACATTCATCCTAATATCATGAACTAATGAATAATTGATGTCATGGTTGTTTGGAAAACTTGACTAGACGAAAGACAGCTTTATTTTATAAGTTTTTTATCCAAAAGCTCAGCAATTTCCTGAAGAACAACCGGCTTATTAAGTTCCGCCGTGTACACTTCGGTTTTTCCCTCAACCGGCACAAAAATAAAGGTCTGTTTTTCCGGATAACATACACCCAGGCATCCTGAAGTGATCACACGGATTTGATCTTGAGTTTCATCTGTCTTTTGTTTTTTGCGGATTTCAGATTTCACTTCTTCGGCTAAAGTTGACTGATTGAATTTGCCCCCACACTTAGTGCAGATGAAAATCGAACCTACTTCCCACGGAATTTGATTAAGATTAGCCATTTGTTCCTTTATTTAACTCTTCTCTGATTATACGTTTTATTTCTTCTGCTTTCAACTTGCCGAGGTCAGTTCTGGGTATTTGTCCAACAACAATACAATGTTGGATCCTTTCATAGGGGCGGCACAGCCCATTGAATAACCCTATCAGCTCGCCCCCCCGGACTTTATTTACGGGGTTCTCCACAACCAGTACAAGTTTAGAACCTGCGCGCGCATCGTCGAATGCTAAAAGCTCATAATTCGGAATTTCCAGCTTGTTTACTGAAATGAGTTTTGCAAGTTGATTTCGGAGCTCCATCAGCGAAACTCCTTCTCCCAATATTTTAATAAAGTCGCCGGCCCGCCCTAAAAATTTAAGATAAACCGTTTCACCGTTGTGAATGAGTTCGACGCGGTCCTGAGTCTGAAACCAGGACTTTTCTGCAAATGTTTTAATTTCAATCTTTTCATCCTGTTTATGAATCGCAGCCGTCAATAATGAATTGCATTTAACACTTAGTAATTCTTCGTAGGTTTTTACATCAACACCGGGCAATATTTGAAATAGTTCCGCGTCTTTTACGGCAATCATAGATGAAGTTTCCGTCATTCCGTAGGTTTCGATCAGCGGCCAATTAAGGACAATGGCTTGTTTGCGAAGGTCTTCACTTAGCGTGGACGCACCTACAAATACTTTTTTTAAGGCCGCAGGGGCTTTAATTTTTTTTTGTACCAGATCAAAAATCTGGGTCGGCACCATTGAAATATATCGGATTTGATTTTCTGTAACCCATAGTTCCAATTGATCCGGTTCCCAGGCTCGAACAAAAACTTTTGCTGCCGACAGAAAAGCTCTGGCCCTGACGCCTAAACCTGCAACATGAAACCCCGGAAGTACCAATCCCCAGTGATCTTGATCCCCCGCCTGAAAAAAATCATTAAAGCGCAGAGCTGAATTCAATACTTTTTCAACTCGCAGGGCTATCAATTTAACACTTGCACTGTTTTTTTGAGACGAACCCGAACTGGCAATTAAAAAATACCCGCAGCCGCCGAACTTAATTTCAAATTCCTGTTTTAACTCATTTAAAATATTTTTTTCAGATTGTGAAAGCTTGGGATTGACCAGCAGTTGATTCGGACTATCGGCAGCAAACTTAATCATAGCTCCACCCATTGCAAATTATTCAGCGCCTCGGTCATTCCGATACCGATATCCTGAAGTGCCAGTTCCGAGAAATTTAAATAATTTTTGTTTTGCACAAAGTATTTATTAAAACCGATGTCCTCAAATAGGTCTAAAGTTAAAAAGCCTGAATCATTCTCGGCGAGCTGCTGGGCTATCCTTAATCCATGGGCCACCCCGACCGGGTGATCCATTGCTGAAGTCAGAGTAAAGTTTTTAATGTCATACGGTACTTTTTGACGACCCGGTTTAATAATCTGAAATTTTGCAAACTCAATATCGTATTTAACATTCTGAAAATCAAATGCCAGCGGTATGATTGAATTCCAGCTTTTCCATTTCAGATTAAACACTGTTGGATCTTCAACATATTCGATTTTATTCTTAGTTTCGAGAGTCAATAAATTCAAAAAATCCCGATATTCATCCGGTGATAAAATAGAATTAAAATCCAATCGGATTCGAGCATCCGCAGTCATGCTGTTCAGCACTTGACTCAGATGCTTAATATCCCGATCTCCTTTTATTTTAAGAATGTTATTGGCATAAAGAGCCTGGTTTAAATCTGCGGTTTTGTAGTCGTTGATTAAAAAATTATTTCTGATGAATTTATTCTGCAGTAATGATTTGCCTGCTCTGCGGGCCTCTAGATCTTCCTGCGCTAACTCTAAAGCCCGCAAATAAAGCGGCCCGCCGTTATTAATTTCGAATTCAATAGAATCATCACCCAACTCAGGCTTGGGACTCAAATCCGCGACTCCCCATGCGCCGGAATCCATTATTTTAAGTAGCGCACCCTTTTGCGGTTGCAGTTGGTCCAGTGAATTCAACCTGAACTTTTTTTGCAAAATATACGGTGAGAAAGCCTTTTTCATCAAAGCTGAAATCCCAAAGCCAATAATGTACTGAAAACTAAACTGTAGGCGGAAGACATTGCCAGGTATCGATTATATTCGGCACCGGGTTCAGTGCGAAAAATTCGCTTAGCAATAAACAGTCCGAGCGGTAATGATAAAAGCGGAATGATGTAAACCCACCATTTTTGAATCGACAACCAGTAATAGCCTCCCAGGAATGGTGCAAAAATCAAAAAACCAATCCAAATTCTAGCGCCGGTTATTCCCAGTCTCACAGCTAAAGTTTTTTTGTTCACGAGAACATCTGTTTTAACATCCCGTAAATTATTGATTGCAATCAGCACCGTACTGAGAAATCCGATTTGTAAACCCACTACTAATGCAGCCAGTGTGTAAGTTCCCGTTAACAGGAAAAACAGCCCGCCCACCGCGACTAACCCGAAAAACAGAATTACAAAAAGATCACCTAAGCCATGATAAGCCAGAGGCATCGGTCCTGACGTGTAAGCATAGCCCATTAAAATTGAAACGATTCCGATTAATAAAATCGGCAGGCCACCCTGAATAACAAGTGGTATGCCAAAACAGGCAGCTAAAAAGAAAAACAGGCCGGCTCCCGTCATGACCTGTTTAAAAGTAAATAGTCCTTGCTGCGTAACCCGAATCGGTCCCTGACGTTGTTCCGTATCAGCGCCTTTTTTAAAATCCATAGCATCATTCACTAAATTAGTTCCGATTTGGATGCAAAAGCTTGCAAGTAAGGCAAATATCACAATCCACCAATGAACCACATAGCCAGAACCCCGCACCAGGCCGCTTGTTGCTATAATAGGAACCAAAGAAGCCGAAAGTGTCTTGGGACGCGCTGCTAAAATCCATGCTTTTGCTTTTGTCATTAGGACAAACTAGCAAAGATTTGTTAGGGTGAAAATAGGTATTTTCAATCCCAAGAGGCCTTAAAATGGAAATTATCATAGCTTTAGTTAGTTTTGCCTTAGGTGGCAGTGTTATCGGTTTTATTATTTATTCTAAATTAAGGTTAAAGTTTGAGCTTGAAACTCAAACCTGGAAAACCAAATTTGAACTCACTCAGGCCAGCGTTGATCAAAACAAAAACGACAGTACGCTCATGCAAAAAACACTCACGCTACAATTTGAAAACTTAGCGCAAAAAATATTTGATGAAAAATCAACTAAGATGACTTCTCAGAACTCGCTGCAACTGGAAAATATCCTGAAACCTCTCCGGGATAAACTTCAGGATTTTGAAAAGAAAGTTGAAGACACCTACGTCAATGAACAGAAAGATCGCAGTCACCTTAAGGGTGAAATCTCTAAGTTACTTGAGCTCAATCAGACGATGTCCAAAGACGCGCAAAATCTGACGATGGCACTTAAAGGCGAAAATAAAACCCAGGGAAACTGGGGAGAAATGATATTAGAAAACATTCTGGAGCGCTCGGGCCTACGTAAAGGCGAAGAATTCTTCACTCAGGAAACAATCCGTGACGTCGACGGAAAAATGTTAAGACCCGATGTCATCGTTAAATTGCCTGACGGAAAACATTTAATTGTCGACTCAAAAATGACCCTGATCGCCTATGAAGCTTCCGTGTCTGCCGCCACTGAATCTGAAAAAGAAAAATTTGCAAACGCGCACGTCGATTCGCTGAAACGTCATATCAACGATTTATCAAATCACAAATATCATCTTGCTGAAAAAATTATTTCGCCGGATTTTGTTATGCTCTTCATGCCTTTGGAGCCGGCGTTTGCAATGGCCTTTAGACTTAAGCCGGAGCTCTTTGAACAGGCCTGGGACCGTAATGTAGCCATCGTTAGTCCAACGACTCTGCTCACCACTTTGCGGACGGTGGCTTCGCTCTGGAAGCAGGAACGTCAGCAGCAAAACGCAGTTGAAATCGCCAAACGTGGCGGCGAACTCTATGATAAATTTGCCGGAATCGTAAAAGATCTGGAAACAGTAGGCTCTCGCTTAAGTTCAGCAAAAGACGCCCATGAAGATGTTATGAAAAAAATGTCGACCGGCCGTGGAAATTTAATTTCTCAGGTTGAAAAATTAAAAGACCTCGGTGCAAAAGCCGAAAAGTCATTACCTCTTACTATCGAATAGCAGAGTTCAAGGTGCTCCAGAGAGGTTTTGTGACGGGAACCATGTCCTGCATGAAATACCACCAGAAATATCCTCCCACAAAATTCGGATGATTTATTTTCATTTGATAATAACGGTTGATGTACGCCTCTTTTCTCTCCGGATATTTAGTCCCTATCTCACCAAAACCGATTTTTGAATTAGGAAAAATAAATGCTAACTTCTGAAACACCTGCGGCCAGTCCGGTTGTAAGTTGTTACAGTCATCTTCATAGTAACTGATCAATACATAATCCAGTCCCTGTTTCATGGCGGTCGGAACGTTTTTTTCAGCCCATGCAAACATCTCATTCTGTGAGTTCGCCCAGCACTCTTCATTATAATATAATGTCATTTCGGCTTTTTTACCTTTGGCTTTTACCAGGTTGTAAGCTGAAGTCATTTTGGCCACCACAGTGGGCGTGTCGCCCAGCCATTCACCGTTGATCTCATTACCGACTTCCCAGACATCGACACTATCACCCAGAGTATTTAAATAATCGATGGTGCGTGCGGAATACCCGGCGGTACTTATATTTTTGACATAATAAGAGTCAAGAATT
Source organism: Pseudobdellovibrio sp. (assembly GCA_043734765.1). Lineage (GTDB taxonomy): Bacteria > Bdellovibrionota > Bdellovibrionia > Bdellovibrionales > Bdellovibrionaceae > Pseudobdellovibrio. Next base: position 10,911 of record JAYTFA010000165.1, read on the forward strand.
TCACCCATTACAAAGCTGACCGTATGGATTTGTGAAACCGGATTCTGATAAAAAGAGGCCGGCAAATTTTCGTCAAAAACAACACGAGTTGTGGGCTTAATGCTCAAATTATTTAATGAACTGATTATCTGCGACAGATTTTCAACGGAATCAACGGTCACTCCATTTATTTTTTTCAGGATGGATAAGGAAATACCTTCATTTTTACCGCCTCCCAAGACAAAGAAACTGAAAGAGAAAATAAACAGAAAAGTACAAATTTGGCGTTTCATTTCATCGACTTCTTTCTGCTGAGCATAGCCTCATCCAGCGTCTTTAATAGAGGCTTAGTTGATGGAACCATATCTTGTGAGAAGTACCACCAAAAATATCCTCCGACAAAGCGGGGGTGACTAATTTTCATATTATAATAGCGGTTGATATAGGATTTTTTACGTTCCGCGTGCTTGGTTCCGATTTCCCCGAATCCGATCTTTGAACTTGGAAACATTTTACCTAATTTTTGAAATACTTGTTCCCAATCAGGCTGACGATCATTGCAATCATCTTCATAGTAACTTATGAAGACATAATCCAAACTTTGCTTCATTTCTGAAGATATATTTTTCTCAGCCCATCTGAACATTTCATTGGATTTATTCTCCCAACATCCTTCATTATAATATAAAGTCAAAGCCGCCGCTTTTCCTTTGTTCTTAACCACTTTATAAGCCGAATTCATCTTTGCGACAACAGTCGGAGTATCACCCAGCCACTCACCATTAATTTCGTTACCAATTTCCCAAATATCCACGTCATTATCCAGTGTGCTGAGGTATTGAGTTGTCCGCGCAACATAATCCTCTGTACTGATATTCTTTACATAAAATGAATCCAGAATTTCTCCCATAATAAAGCTGACTTCATGAATTTTTTTGACCGCTGCTTTGTAAGTAAAAGCTTCTTCATCCTCGTCAAAAACAATTCGCGTCGTGGGCTTAATACTCAAACTCTTCAACGACTTTACAACGGCAGTAATATTTTCTACTGAATCAATTGTTACGCCGTTAATGAAATTAGAATTCGTTACGGTAGGGCGTTTAGAATTTGCTGCAAAAATGCCGAAGGAGAAGAATATAATAAAAAAAAGAATTTTAGCTTTCATAAAA
>JAYTFA010000166.1:0-1864 GCA_043734765.1 Pseudobdellovibrio sp.
GTGAATATAACCTAAAAACCATTCTGATATAGGTTCAAAGGTGCCTTCCTTTTTATAATAATATCCGTAATCTGTTAATTTATAGGTTCCGCTGATATTTGAAGCCATGAGATTACTTCTTTCTTTTAGCTTTAAAAAAACTTTTCAATTGCAAGCGGCACTCTTCTGCAAAAATGCCGCTGGTAACTGCAAAACGGTGATTCAATCTCGGATCATTTCCCAGCTGAGACAAGGTTTCCAGTGCGCCGCCTTTGGGGTCATGACATGCAAAAACAACGCGGGAAATACGAGATTGAAGCAAGGCGCCCGCACACATAAAACAGGGCTCAAGCGTAACATAAAGAGTGCAATCGACTAGTCGCCACGAGTCCAGCTTTTTGCAGGCACGATGAATAGCCACAAGTTCCGCGTGGCCTAATGTTGTTTTTTCTTTTTCACGAAGATTGGTGCTCTTCGCTAATATTTTGCCACCTTTATCAACAATTACGGCTCCAACGGGCACTTCCCCGTTTTTTTCGCCTTGATGAGCAAGCTGAATTGCAATCCTCATGAACTTTTCGTCCGCTATTTTAGGGTCCAGATTCTTATGATTATGCGCGTTAATAGACGTATTCCTGAGTGTCATTAGCAGTACCCTTTGTTATACCTCTTTAGTTGATTTTCATTCTGCTATCAAGAGCTATTCTTAATTGAAGAATCTGGATGGCAAAGACCACATTGGAAGGCGGGTGACTGCAGTGGCATTAGTTAAAGTTAAAGATGGAGAAAGTTTCGAAGGCGCATTTCGTAAATTCAAGAAATCTTGCGAAAAAGCAGGAATACTTTCTGAAATAAAAAAACGCGAGCATTTTGAAAAACCAAGTATGGCGGATAAGAAAAAATCTATCGCCGCACGTAAACGTGCACAAAAAAAAGTACGTCGCAGCTGGGGAGAGTAATCTTCACCGGTTATTGAAAGAGAGCACCTTCGTGGAATTACGCGAAAAAATACTGGCCGACATCAAGTCGGCCATGGTGTCCAGAGACACTGTAAAATTAAATACTCTTAGATTTTTAAACGCTCAGATTAAAAATAAAGAAATTGATTCAAGACCAACTGCAATTACGCCTGATGACATCATGGTTGTAATAAAAAAACTTGTGAAACAGAGAAAAGAATCAATTGAACAATTTTCTGCTGCCGGTCGTATGGATCTAGTCGAGGGCGAGTCAGCTGAATTAAAAGTTCTGGAAACCTATTTGCCGGCCCAGATGAACCGAGAGCAAATCGAAGCCCTCGTTGTTGAAGTGATTGCGGCCACCGGCGCAAAAACGATCAAAGACATGGGCACAGTTATGAAAGAGACTATGAACCGCTCTGGTGGCTCTGCTGACGGAAAACTGATCAGCGAAGTTATAAAGTCTAAACTGACTTAGTTCGATTATTAAAATATTATTTATTTTCTGGAGGCCTTTTGCGATACCCACCCGAATTTGTAGATCGAGTGCAGGAAGCCAATAACTTAGCTGATATCATCTCTCAATACACTCAACTCAAGCAAAGCGGTAATGGCTTTATGGGCCGTTGCCCGTTTCCGGATCACGCTGAGAAAACACCGAGTTTTTCCGTTTCGGAATCGAAGCAGGTCTATCATTGCTTTGGCTGTAAAAAAAGCGGAAATATTTTTACTTTTTTACATGATTACAGCGGAATGAGTTTTCCCGAAGCGGTGGAGTTTTTAGCGGAACGGGCTTCGATAACTCTTCCTGAAGTTCAAGGCGATCGAAACGATCAATATCAGGAACAGCAGGATACAAAAAAATTAATGTTCAAGGTCAATAAATTGGCCGCCCGTTTTTTCAGTGAAACACTGAAGCGGATGCC
>JAYTFA010000167.1:0-9056 GCA_043734765.1 Pseudobdellovibrio sp.
CGCAAGTTCTGCTCCATCGTACAGACTCAGACTACGGGAAACGACCTCTGTAACCGTTTTACCGTTGTACTGGCCTTCAACCATGAAAGGCTTTGCGCCTTCTTGTTCTAAGAGCACGCGAAAAATATTGTTTCCGACGGATCGTCTTCGCATCTGCAGAGTGGAACCTGAAGAAAATTTTTCAGCTTCAACAGCATACTCAGTCCAGTTTTTACCCTGAATTTTAGTGACAACAGTTCCAACTTTTAAATTTTTAACAGTGCTTCCGGTTCTTGAAACAATAAGTTTTTCGTGGTCCGTACCCGGCGCCAACACTTCAAATCTTACACTTACATCATAAAATTCAACTTCCGATAAATCATCTTTGACCATGGCATTAACATGACCATCACGGAATAAGGAGGCCCATTTAACCAAAAGAAGAAAGTATTCGGTCTCTGTGGTTTTATCGCTGATACGGGCTTCAAATTCTTCCGCGCTTTTTTTGAAATCTACTTTATACAAAGCCTGTTTTTCGTCCCAGTAGCAGTAAATTTTTTCGGCCACGTAAGCCACATAGCGAAACTCTTTTTTCAGCGTTGTACATTGAAGTCCACAGGTTTCGGAGGTCTGAACAACCAGATTTGCGGCAAAGGTTTCATAACTGTCATAGGACTGTTCCTGAGATTTAGAGCACCCGAAAAACAGAAAAGACAACGCAAATAATCCACATACGTACGATGATGTTATTTTCATAAATTTCCTTTTGATTGTTCAAATGCGAATCCGGTGCCAGCATTAGAACCAACAGGCTTATGAATCAGAACTCAGGGCTGTCAAAAGATTTGACAGCGGCGACGCTTCGCTATTTTGCATTGCCACCGGAACTGGTGATTTTTTGATGAAAGGTCTGAAATTTATTTTTCAGCATCGCCGGGCTGAAAAACTTAATTAAATAATCCGTAACGCCCGCCTGCACCGCTTCTATGATTTTAGATTGATCATTTTCCACTGTTACCAGAATAAAGGGAATGGCTTCAAAAGCCTTGTCGGCTCTGCATTTTTTCAAAAATTCTATGCCCGGCATTTTGGGCATATTCCAATCGGAAATAATAAACTCAATCGGCTCTGTAGATTTAGAATGCTCCACGAGTAAGTCGTAAGCCGCCTGACCATCAACAGCTTCAACTGTATTTGAAAAACCCAGATCTGATAATGTCTTCTTAATTATTTTTCGCATGTTTGAAAAATCATCAACGATCAAAAACTTTGTTGTAGGTTTAAACATGTTTTGCCTATCTGTTAAGGAATTGTTAAAGACTTATCGGCAGATATGTTTAGGAATTGAATAATTGTTTATTCACTGTCTATTTTTGAGATTATTAAGCTAGTGACCTTTAAGAACGCCGCCATCGATGGCTATAGACTGCCCCGTAATATATCCGGCCAGGGGTGAGGCTAGAAAGCACGCCATATTGGCCAATTCCTTCGGATCACCGAGACGTCCCGCAGGAATCATCTGGCGGATTTTTTCTTCACTGAGATTCAACTCTTTCAGACGATCCGTGTTGGTGTACCCCGGAAGTAGTAAATTAACTGTGATGCCGTCAATCGCCACTTCATTGGCTAAGGATTTACATAAACCTGCGAGCCCAGCACGTAAGCCGTTAGAGGTTGTAAGATTGGTAATGGGCTCTTTCGCTGCCAGAGAAGTTATTAAAATAATTCGCCCGAATTTTTGTTCTTTCATGAGAGGCAGAACTTCTTTGGTAGCCTCAACAAAACTCAACCAGAGGTTTTGAAAATCCAGCTGCCATTGCTCGCCGGTGATCTCCAGAAAACTTCCCTTCTTAGGTCCGCCAGTGTTCATCACTAAAATATCCAGTCCATCCATTTTATTGATCGCATCGTTGGTGGCGCGTTTAGCCTGATGAGGCTTGGTTAAATCTGCGAGTACTCCACCCAACGCTTTTGTTTCATTGATGCTTTGTTCAAGCCGCTCTTCATCGCGTGAATTTAAAAAAACCGAGGCTCCCTCAAAGATCAGGGCTTCCGCCACGGCTCTGCCGATGCCGCCTGAAGAACCGAATACAAGAGCTTTTTTTCCTTTTAAATCTAAATCCATAATTATTCCTATCCGTTCGTAAAAAAATCCGATTTCATATCAAGCCAATTTAGAGCCGCGCCATGATAAAGCCACTTTTGCGTTTCAATATCAAAATTACAATCCTGAATTAATTTTCCGGGCGTGAGTTCTCCCAGTGGAAAAGGGTAATCCGTGCCCAGGCAAATATTTTCTTTACCGATAACCCGAACTAAAAATTCCAGACTGTTTTTGTCGTGGACCAGGCTATCAACAAAAAATTTCCCGATAAAATCCTGAGGTGCAATTTCACAATCGATAGCGCAAAGATCCGGCCGAGCTTCAAATCCGTGCTGAATTCGCCCCAGCGTAAATGGAAAAGATCCGCCACCGTGTGCAAAAGCCACACGCAGTTTGGGAAATTTTTTAAATACGCCGCCGAAAATCATTGAGCAAATAGCTAAACTGGTTTCTGCCGGCATTCCCACCAGCCATGGCAGCCAGTAGTCGGGCATATTTTTCTGGCCCATCATATCCCAGGGATGAACCAGCAAACTGGCGCCGAGTTTTTCTAAAGTTTCATAAACTGTAAATAATCTTTTGTCGGAAAGATTCATATCATTAATGTGAGAACCAATCTGAAAACCTTTAAGTCCCAGTTGTTTAATTCCACGCTCAGCCTCTTGCACGGCAAGTTCCGGGCTCTGCATGGGAAGTGTGCCCAATCCAACAAATCTTTTCGGATTTTTCTGCACCACTTCGGCAATATGATCATTGAGAACCTGAGCAACAAAAAGTCCGTCCTGAGGTTTTGCCCAGTACGAGAACATCACCGGCACGGTCGATAACACCTGTACCTGAACCTGATGGGCATCGTACTCTTTCAGTCTTACTTCTGGGCTGAAACAATTTGCTTCAACCCGGCGGAAAAATTTTCCGCTGTCGTCAAGCATATCGCAGTGACTGCAGCCCGATTCTTTTTTGAGCTGAATAAATCCACCGTAGCCGAACAGTTCTTTAAATTTCGGAATTTCCGGCGGCAAAATATGGGTATGGATATCAATTTTAAGCATGACTCCACTTTCGTCCGTTCCGGGCGCCGCATTTTTTACAAAGGGTATGACTGCTATTATAATAGCGTTCAAAAACCGCGGCAAATTGTGTTTCAATATTTGTTAACTGAAAAAATTCTTCATAGAGTTTATTCTGACATTTTTCGCAGTACCACTGCAGACCGTCAAGCAGCCCCTGAGCGCGATTTTTTTCAATAACCAGTCCAACGGTGTTGGCTGGTCTTTGCGGGGAGTGCGGGGTATTGGCCGGTAAAAGGAAAATATCTCCCTCGTTAATGACCAGATCCTGCATTCTTCCGGAAGGATCAATAACCTTCAAAATGATATTTCCCTCGACCTGATAAAAAAATTCTTCACCGCTGTTCACGTGAAAATCGGTACGCTCATTAGGACCGCCAACGGCCATCACAATAAAGTCGCGGTCAGACCAGATGCATTTATTTCCGATCGGCGGTTTTAACAAATGCCGGCTTTCTGCAATCCATTTTTTTAAATTCAGGGTATGAAAGAATTCACTCATAGCGTGGCCACACATTTCAGTTCAATTGCAATAGCGGTAGGTAAACAATTAATTTCAATTGTTGTACGGCAGGGCGGGTTTTCTTTAAAATATTCCGCCCACAACCGGTTGTAAATCGGAAAATCGTTTTTCATATTCGTTAGGTAAACCGTTACATCCACCAGTTTTTCCCAGGAGCTTCCGGCATCTTCAAGAATGGCTTTAACATTTTTAAAAACGCTGTGGCATTGGGTTTCAATATCGTAAGAAAGAATCGTGCCATCTGCGTTGAGTTCCACTCCCGGAATTTTTTTAGTATTTCGTTCGCGCGGACCAACGCCGGATAAAAATAATAGATTTCCGACTTTTTTAGCATGCGGATAATGGCCTACAGGTTCGGGAGCTGTATTTGAGATTACAGCGGAATTAATGGCACTCATGTTTTTTCCTCGTATTGAATGCAGACATTTTTGACTTCGCTGAAAAATTTTAATGCGTCCATGCCACCTTCGCGCCCGTAGCCCGAATCTTTGACTCCGCCGAAAGGTGTTCGTAAATCACGGAACATCCAGGTGTTGATCCAGACAATACCTGCCTCCAACTTACGCGAGAGCCGCTGCGCCCGGTTTAAATCCTGAGTCCAGACCGAAGCCGACAATCCGTATTTGGTTGAGTTGGCCATTTCGATCACTTCGGCTTCTGTGGTGAATGGCATAATGCTGGCCACGGGACCGAAAATTTCTTCCTGATTAGTGCGGCAAAAAGAATCAAGGCCCTCGATAAGCGTAGGTTCAATAAAAAAACCTTTTGCAAGCTCCCCGCTGCCTTCAAATCTGCGTCCGCCGGTTAAAATTTTTCCACCTTCTGTTTTTGCAAGTTCAATATACGACAATACTTTATTCATATGGGCTTCAGAAACCAGAGCGCCCTGTTCGGTTTCCTGTAACAGCGGATCGCCCTGCTTTAGATCTTTTGTTTTTAAGACCAGTGCCGTTTTAAATTTTTCATAAATACTCTGCTCGACAAAAATCCGCGAACCACACAGGCATATCTGGCCCTGATTGGAAAACGTGGACCGCAGAGTTGTATCAAGGGCTTTTTCAAAATCACAATCTGCAAAAATAATATTCGGATTTTTTCCGCCTAGTTCCAACGACATTTTTTTAAACTGGCCGGCTGTAGAGCTTGCAATGCTCTGTCCGGTTACGGTGCTTCCGGTAAAGGAAATGGCTTTGACGTCGGGATGTTTAACCAACGGCGAACCCGCCCGTGCGCCTGTGCCGTGAACAATATTTAAGACCCCTTTTGGCAAGCCCACATCTTCGGCGATCTGACAAAGCAGGCTCGCTGTCATCGGAGTGAGTTCTGAAGGTTTGGCCACAACGGTATTTCCGGCGGCCAGGGCCGGTGCAATTTTCCAAGTCAGAAGATAAAGCGGAAGATTCCAGGGAGAAATACAGGCCACAACTCCAAGGGGTGAGTAGTCGGTGTAATTCAGGGTGTTGCTGTTGCTTCGAAAGCTTTCTCCATGAAATTGTGTAATCGCTTCGGCAAAAAAATCAAAATTTCGGGCGCTTCTCGGAATGTCCACTGTTTTTGCAAGCGAAACCGGTTTGCCGCTGTCGAGAGATTCGGCTTGCACAAATAAATCCAGTTTCTGCAATATTCCGTTGGCCAGTTCACGCAGATAATAGGCCCGTTGATCGGCCGTTAAACGCGACCATTTAGGAAAGGCTTTTTTGGCAGCAATCACAGCTGCGTTAATATCGGCTTCGTTTGAATCCGATATTAAACTGTAAGCGGTTCCGCGCGAAGGATTAATATTTTCAATGAATTTATTTTCACTGGGAGCCAACCATTTTCCATCAATAAAATTAAGTATTTTGTGCATAAAAATCCTTACTTCAGCAAGATAGCTCTTACCGGAGAAGCATCGGCTTCCGCGATTTTAAGAGGTAAACATATTAAATCATAGATTCCGGAATCTACATCCTTTAAAACAATTCCTTCTAAAATAGCCATGTTGTGTTTGTAGATGCACTTGTGACTTTCTAAAAGCTCATCCCGGGCTAAATCCACTGAAGGCGTATCGATGCCTACTAAAACTACTTTTTTGGCAGCTAAAAACTCAATCAATTCTGCTGAGAGTGATACAAAGTCATCGTTCCACCGATTCGGATCAGGAAAAGAATTAGTCTTAAAAAGTACACGGCTGGCCATAATGTTCTGCGTAAGGTGCTGCGGTAAAATGCGGGTGCCCCGTGGGCACGCCACTTCGATCACCTGAGCCGGGCCAATGTAATACTTTAAATCACGTTTTTCCATCGTGTCGCCCTCAGCGTGATAGTGGCTGGGAGCATCCGTATGGGCCCCGATATGAACGGTGGTTTTTATCGTTGAAAGATCTAAATTGCTTCCTTTTTCAATTTTCAGCAGAAAGTTCTGTTGAAAGGGAGTGTCGCCGGGAAAAACGGCCGTGTTTGAACTGATCGTCGGCGAAATATCAATGATTATTTTATTTTCCAAATTCACAATATTTAGGTTATAAATGATAGGAAAGTTAAAGTCTACTAACAGAAAGCCGTATCTTGGAAAATAAAGCTCTTGATCAGGTCGCAAAAACACTACATGAAGCCCGGGTGCAGAGCCATGCCGTCACGCAATTGAGCAAGCAGGGCCTGGTCTTAACACGGCCTGAAGCCTATCAGGTACAAGAGGCCGGAATGGCTCTTCGTGAACAAAGCGGCGAAAAACGTATTGGTCTAAAAATGGGGCTCACATCTGAAGGCAAACGAAAGCAGATGAATCTGGATTCACCGCTCTACGGTGAACTCACCGACAAGATGCAGGTCGCTGAAAAATTAAATATTGCAAAACTCATCCACTCAAAAATTGAACCCGAAGTTGCCTTTTTGATTTCAAAAGATCTTGAAGGAATTGTTACGCGAGAACAGGTTTTTAACTCCACTTCTGCGGTTTGCTCCTGCCTTGAAATTCTGGATTCCCGTTATGAACAGTTTAAATATTTTTCGATGGAAGATGTTATTGCCGACAATTCCTCTTCCTCGCATTTTGTTTTAGGGCCCTGGTTAAAAGATTTTTCCGCACTGGACTTAAAAAATTTAAAAATGAAAATGTTTGTGGATGAAAATCTTGTTCACGAAGCACTTTCCAGCGAAATTTCCGGCGATCCGGTCATCAGTGTAGTTGAACTCTGCCGATTGCTCTCACTTCGCGGACGCAAGCTTTTAGCCGGCACTGTTGTGCTTGCAGGAGCCGCCACTGCGGCCGTTGAATTAAAGCCGGGCCAGCAGGTTTTGCTTGAAGTCGATGGACTTCCGCCTGTTAAAATAGGAATTGTAAATGTTTGATTTTACGAATGACCTGGCCGGCGCACAAAAGCTGGATCAGGACGACCCCTTAAAAGAATTCCGAAATGAATTTCATTTTCCGAAAAATAAAAATGGAAAAAATCAGTTGTACTTTGCCGGACACTCATTGGGCCTGATGCCCAAACGGGCTGCCGATTATATAAATGAAGAACTTGCGGCCTGGGCCCGCTACGGTGTTGAGGGTCACTTTGAGGGTGCACATCCGTGGCTGCATTATCATGAAAATATCACAGCAAGTTTTGCAAAACTCGTGGGCGCCAAAAACAGCGAAGTGGTGGCTATGAACACCCTGACAGTGAATCTTCACCTGATGATGGTGAGTTTTTACCGGCCAAAAGCCTCACGTAATAAAATTCTGATTGAAAACAATTCTTTTCCTTCTGATAAATACGCTGTGGATTCTCAGACGCGATATCACGGCCTTGACCCGAAATCGACGGTAATTGAACTAACTCCTTCGTACGACGGAATGACCGTTTCTGAAGACTCCATTTTAGCTACCATAAAAAAATATGGTCCAGAACTGAGTTTAATTATGCTCGGCAACTGTAATTATCTTTCAGGGCAGAAATTCAATATCGAAAAAATTGTTAAAGCCGGTCACGACGTGGGCGCAACTGTAGGTTTTAATTTAGCCCATGGCGCCGGCAATTTAAATATTAAATTGCATGACTCCGGAGCTGATTTTGCGGTTTGGTGCTCTTACAAGTATTTAAACTCAGGCCCCGGCGGACTGGCCGGAGCTTTTATACACGAACGTCATCACGGCAAAAAGGATCTGCCGAGATTTGAAGGCTGGTGGGGGCACAACAAAACCACTCGCTTTAAAATGGGTCCGGATTTTGAGCCGCTCAACTCGTCAGAAGCCTGGCAGCTCAGTAATCCGCCGATTTTTCAACTGGCATCGCTGCGGGCCTCAATGGAACTTTTTGATAAAGCCGGGATTGATGAACTCCGCAAAAAAGGTGATCTGTTGACGAACTATTTTGAGCATCTGATTCAGAAAAATCTTGCAGAAGACGTACAGGTGATCACGCCGAAAGAGCGCGGCTCCATGCTTTGTCTGAAATTTAAAAATAATCCGAAAAACTGTTATGAAAAATTACTTGCAGCTGGTGCTATGGTGGATTTTCGGGAGCCGAATATCATCCGCGCAACACCGGTACCGCTTTACAACTCTTTTGAAGATGTATTCACACTTGTGGCTTTGATAAAAGAAACATTGAAAGAAAAAACCTATGCGTCTTCGTAAAGTGAGCATTATCGGCAGCGGTCTCGTAGGTTCACTCTGGGCTTATTTGTTAAAAAAAGAAGGTTATGAAGTTGAAGTTTTTGAAAAACGCAGCGATCCGCGCCTTGAAACCCTGCAGGCCGGAAGAAGTATCAATCTGGTTTTAACCTCGCGCGCTCTTTTCGCACTTGAAACAGCGGGGCTTCTGGAAAAAGTTCTTCCGATCACTGTGCCTGTTTACGGCAGACGCATTCACCCTAAAACCGGTGAAACTTTTTTTCAGGCTTATGGACGTGATAAGTCTGAGTGCAACTATTCGGTTTCAAGGGCCGAGCTCAATAAAACCCTGATTCAGGAGTGCCAGAACATCGGTGTTAAAATCCATTTTGAACATGCGGTGGAAAATATAAATGTAAGGGCCAAAACCCTTAATTTTAACTTGGCAAAAGAAATAAAAACCCACAATTATGATTTGCTATTTGCCACAGACGGCGCCGGAAGTGTTATCCGTCAGGCGCTAACTTCAAAATATCCAAAAGACTTCAAAGAAAAAACAGAATGGCTTTCATCGGGTTATAAAGAACTTTTTATGCCTGTTGCCGGAAAGTCTTTAGCGCCGCTTGAAAAAAACTCGTTGCACATCTGGCCGCGGGCCACTCACATGATGATGGGGCTGGCCAATGCAGACGACAGCTTTACCATGACTCTTTATTTGCCCCACAAAAATCACGAGTACAGCCTCGAAAATCTCAAAACCGAGCCCCAAATTAAAAACTTATTTGAAAAAGAATTTGCATCG
>JAYTFA010000168.1:0-10498 GCA_043734765.1 Pseudobdellovibrio sp.
GTTTTTGCCTGCAGGTTCTTTCTGAGTTTGCCCAGCCTCAAACTAAAATTACGCTTATTAATCTAAAGGACGCGGAAAAAGAGCACCAATTTAAAGACCTCCTCCCGGAGGCCTTTAAATCAGAATATTTATTAAAAAATAAGTGAAGATTACTCTTTAGTAGGTTGAGTTAAATTTGAATTGGTCTCAATTCGCGCTGACTTTTTAAATGACTCGACCCATGCCTGATACGCGCCCATAGATTTTTGTTTTTCCAGGGCACTTTGATCCTGGGCATTAAGATTGCCATTTTCCGTCTTAACATCTTTAAGTTTAATCAAAAACTGTACGTTGCCTTCACGGACTAATTTCTTTGCCACGGGATGGGCTTTTGATAATTCAAAAGCAGACTTAATAGCCTGAGCGGAATTCATTACCGGAGCCACTTCTGCGGCAATATCGAAATATCCGGTTTCTTTCCAGTTCATCTTTGCAGCGTTTAGACGCGATACAACAGCGTCGGATTTACCGGCAGCAAGATCTGTTTCAATGGATTTTATAAACTCGAGATACTTTTCATCTGAAATTAATTTTTTTGCGATATCGCTTTTTACAGATTCGATATCGGCTTTATGAGCCGCTTTTTTATCCGTTACTTTGATGATATGATAGCCGTAAGGCGTTTTAACAAGGCCCGACATTTTACCCACCGGAAGTGCAAAGGCCACCGCTTCAAACTCTTTTACCATTTGTCCCTTTGAAAAATAACCCAGCTCTCCGTTTTTAGCTTTTGAACCCGGATCATCACTGACCTGTGCAGCTACTTTTCCGAAGTCTTCTTTGCTTAATCTCTTTAAAGTGACTTCTGCTTTTTTACGGGCTTCAGTATCGTTTGTTTTATCCGACTTAATTAAAATATGGGATGCTTTAACCTGCTCAGGAGTTTCATATTGAGCTTGATTCGCCTTGAAATTTTCTTCCACTCTCTTTTTAAAATCATCCTTCGCTAAAGCCTTTGTCACTTCATCGGCGCTTACAGGGTTGCTTTTCGCAAAGTCCGCTGCACTTAACTGAATAAATTCAAGATTGAGTTTTGATGATCGCAGTTCTTTTTCAATATTTTTCTGCAACTCAGAAAGAGACATCGAAGATTCAAACAATTGTCGTGAGCGTTGGTTTTTAATATCTTTACGAAGCTTTCCTTCGAACTCGCTCGGAGTCAGTTTGTTTGCCTGCAGGATAGATTTATAAGCGTCAGACTGAAACACACCATCTTTTTTAAAATAAGGCAGTTCCACAACAATCATGTGTCTAATTTCAGCATCTGTAGCGTAGATGCCAGCTTTTTCCGCAGCCTGCGCAGCAGCCGATTTAGTTACAAGTGAGTTCATCACTTCACCACGCAACATGTTCCGTTGTATTTCAGAGTCGAACTGCCCGCCGAAAAGCTGCGAATAGTACTGGCCCAGGCGCGCCTCTTCGTCCTGAAAGTCTTTAAGCGAAATCAATTCACCGTTTACTTCAGCAGCAGAACCCATTGAAGAAGTACTGCCTTTATGACGACCGCTCAAGTCCGACAGAACAAATACCAGCACAATCATGCCGAAAACCAAAAAAGCTACAATACTGCGATAGGTTATCCCCTTACCAGCTAAGCCTTTTTTTATTTTACTAGACATAGATACTTGGTGCGATGTTTTCATATAACTCCTCATTAAGCTTGTAAGCCCAACATCACCTCATGAATTACTATTATATTCAAGATAAAATAAATATTGAAAATCATTAAAAAAGTCTGCGAAGTTCAAAGAGAAGCTTGAAATATGAACCTAATTTGCTATCGTTTATATCAGAGGTCCCATTGAATTTTTTGAACTTTAATTTGAAAAAAGCTTTTATTTTATTAATCATAATTGCGATGCCGCTCATCTCCATTAACATGGAGCAAAAAATTGTACATGATTCGTGGTTTAATCAACCCTTTACTTTGCTTGCCCAGGCGGTGCAGAACCTGTTTTTTGATTTAAGCCAGGGCGTTCGCACAACCACCGCAAACTATATTAATATCATCAACGTCAAAGCCAAAAACAAGGAAATGCAAAAAGAGAATGATGAATTAAAGACCCGCCTAACGGTCTTTACCGAGAATCAGAACGAATTGGAAAGACTGCGAACTCTTCTGGATTTCCAGAAGAACACAAAAATGGAATTAATCCCGGCTCAGGTTATCGGCCGCAATTTAGTTACCGATCATAATTCGATCACAATTAATAAAGGCACGAGTCACGGCCTGAAATCAGGACAGGCCGTACTGACCGTTTCCGGCGCTGTGGGTTATATTTTCAAACCCGGGCCAAAATCTTCGCATGTAATGCTCATCACGGATCGTTACTCGGTGGTGGATGCCCTCATTCAAAAAACGCGAGCCCATGGCCTGATCGAGGGCAAAACCAAAGAATCCTGTGTTCTGCAATATGTGGAGCGCACAGAAGATGTTAAAGATGGCGACCTTATCGTAACAGGTGGATTAGACAATATCTTCCCGAAAGGTTTTCCGCTTGGAGTCATTACTAATATTGAAAGAAAAACTAAGAGCGCCTCTTTGCAGATCGAGGTTAAGCCGGTTGTAGACGCAAATAAAGTTGAAGAAGTTTTCGTCGTTAAGTCAACGGCATCCGAAAACTTCCTGTATGAAAATGAAAAGCCAAGCAACGATAAGACCTCTAAAAAATGAATAATAAACGTTTAAGATTTTATTTTAAGATTTTATTTTTTACTTTGCTCTTCTTTGTTGCCTGCGGATTTGAAACCAGCTTCTGGCCCAATATCATCACTTTTATGCCGAGCCCGCAAATCTGGCTTATTATCATGATTTTCCTGACACTCCGATGGTCTTCATTTTTTACAATTTTCTACATTTACTTTTTGGGTTTCTGTCTCACTCGCTTTACGGAAGTCCCGCTGAAAATGATCTGGTCCACCACCTTGGTGATGTACTCTTCACTGTTATTCATTAAAAACCGTATCCAGCTGACGGGCGCATTTTCTTTTATTGTTTTAACACTTTTCGGAAGTATCGTTTTTGAAATGTCTTACTATTACTTCTCAGACTTACTTGAAGCTATACCCACCTCTCTCATGTTGATCGATCGTTTGATGCAGATTCTGGTTAATTTTGTTTTCTGCTACCCTCTTTATTTTACTCTGGAAAAATTAGACACTTTGCTTTTCGACGAAAATGAGTGGAAGCATTCAACCAAGGGTCACCATGAGGCACATCATGAGTGAATATATAACCAATCCCGACGAGGCAAAAGAATTTCAGAGCCGCTACAAATCTCTGGCGATTTTTATTGTTTTAACTTTTATAGTTTTTGTTCTACGCCTGATGTGGCTGCAGATTTTTCAGGGAAATGAATTACGCCAGTTCTCGGAAAATAACCGCATCAAACAGAATAAGATATCGGCTCCGCGCGGACTCATTCTGGATCGTGATGGCAAAGCACTGGTTGAGAACCTTCCCGGCTTTGAAGTCACTATTTCCCCGCAGTACGTTGAAAATCTTAAAGGCCTCTCAGAAGTTGTGGGCCCTATCCTTGATATTGAGCCCGAAAAAATAATTGAAAAATTTAAACGCAGCAAGAGGATTAACGGCGCATTTTCAACAATTCGTTTAAAAGATAATCTATCGCGGGAAGAAGTTTTCAGGCTTAAGCGAGTTCGCCTGGATAATCCCGGACTTGAAATCCGCGAGTCCATCATCCGCCATTATCCGCTTCATGAAAATGGCGCGCAGATTTTCGGCTATGTGGGAGAGATCTCAAAAATCGAAATCCCCAAGCTGAATGAAAAATATAAAAACTCACTGAGCTTTGAGCAAGGCGATATTATCGGAAAAAGCGGCTTAGAAGAAAATCTGGAAGAAAAAATCCGCGGTAAAGACGGTGTCAGCTTTGTTCAGGTTGATGCGCACGGAAGAAAAACAATCACCGAAATCCCGAATATTTATGGGCAACAGATTATCGATTTAGATCCGCTCCACGGCAACAGTGCATATTTAACCATTGACCGCGATATTCAGGAAGCCGCTCATAAATCTTTTACGAATTTGAAGCGCATCGGCGCGCTGGTTGCAATGAAAGCAGATGGTGAAATTCTGGCCTGGATGAATGCTCCATCATTTGATCCCAACTTATTTGCGACTGAGGTGCCCACAAAGATCTGGAATAAACTCACTAGTGATCCGTTCAAACCTCTGAGAAACAAAGTAATTCAGGATCACTTCTCTCCGGGCTCCACCTTTAAACCGTTCGTAGCGTTGGCTGCGCTCCAGGAGAAAGTCATCACGGATAAAACTCTGCTCTATGCCCCGGGAGTATTTTACTTCGGTGGCCGGCCTTACCATAATCATAATAAAAATGGTGAGGGTCATATTAACATTTATGATGCCATCGAAAGAAGTAGTAACGTTTTTTTCTATCAGTTGGGTATCAAGCTCGGCGTTGATAATATGTACAACTATATAAGTCTAATGGGTCTCGGCTCGCGCACCCAGATCGAAATGGATCGTGAAGCTCCGGGACGCTTACCGAATTCTGCATGGAAGAAATCCATCCGCGGTGAAGAGTGGCAGCCCGGTGAGAACCTAAGTACGGCCATAGGCCAAGGTTATGTCACAGTGACCCCTCTGCAGTTGGCGGTGGCCTACAACACCATAGCGACCGAAGGCAAAGTGGTGAAGCCCTACATCATTAAAAAAATTGTGGATCATGATGGAAATATTCTTCTTGAAAAGTCCCCTGAAGTTGTGCGGGACATTACATTGACTCAACCTAATGGCTACAAAATTGATGTTGAAACTTTCAAAATTGTTAAAGAAGGTATGCGACGCGTGGCCAATGGCGCTCACGGAACGGCACGAAGTTTGAAAATTCCGGGCGTGCAGATGGCCGGTAAAACCGGAACGGCTCAGGTTATGAGTTTTTCGGCGGATCAAATTTACAAACTCTGCGAGAGCCGGCCAATTCATATGCGACATCACGGCTGGTACGTCGCCTGGGCTCCTTGGGATAAGCCTGAAATCATAGTTGCAGTCTTAGCTCAGCACAGTTGCCATGGTAATCCGGGAGCAGCGCCCATCGCCCGCGACGTGATTGAAGCTTACTTTAAAAAATATCACCCGGATATTATTGCGGAAGGCCTGAAAAAGGGCGACGCCAGAATTCCCGTAATTCCGATAGAAAGTAGTGGTGACTGATATGGCTTTGCGCGGCCTGCATGTTAACGAAAGAAATTTTTTAAGTCGCATTGACGTCAGATTAATACTCCTGATTTTCTGCTTAAATATCATCAGTCTTTTTAATCTGTACAGCGCAACTCACGGCCCAAGCTCGGCTAATGTGGAGTTGTTGTTTATTCAACAAATAGTCTGGATTTCCGGCGGCTGGACACTGTTTTTTATTTTAACTTTTATGGATTATCTTTGGGTCAATAAATTAGTCTGGCTGATTTATATCGCAAATGTTGCGGCCCTTGTCTACACCGATTTGAAGGGAAAAGTCGTACTCGGGGGGCAGCGCTGGATTGATTTACATTTTTTCAGATATCAGCCTTCTGAAACCATGAAACTTTGTCTGATATTAATTCTGGCCCGATTTCTTATGAGCTACAATTCACAGGGAAAAGGCATGGGATTGCGCGCCCTCTTTTTTCCGGCCCTGCTGATCTTAATTCCTTTTGTACTTACCGTTAAGCAACCTGATTTGGGTACCGCTATGATGCTGCTATTTATCGGCGGAACTATGTTGTTTTTCGTAAAAATCCGCAAAAGCATCATCGCGTTTATTGTTGTCAGCGCACTCGTTGCCATCCCGATCGCATGGACCTACGGGCTTAAAGAGTATCAGCGAAGCCGCGTGATCACATTTATTTCACCTGATCTGGATCCACAGGGTAAAGGTTATAACTCGATTCAATCGCGAATTGCCGTAGGTTCCGGAAAGTTTTTAGGTAAAGGATTCCGTATGGGCACCCAATCTCAGCTGGAGTTTTTACCCGAACGCCACACCGATTTTATTTTTTCGGTGCTTTCTGAAGAATGGGGATTTGTCGGAAGTATTGTTGTTCTGATTACTTTTGCTTTTCTTTTTAAAATCTGTTTTGAGGTGGCTTATCAGGCCAGGGATAAATACGGGGCGCTGATTGCCGTCGGAGTCACCGCCTATATTTTCTGGCATATGTTTGTTAATATCGGAATGGTTCTCGGGTTACTCCCGATTGTAGGCGTTCCATTACCACTGTTAAGTTACGGCGGCTCAGGCATGCTCACGACGATGACCGGGCTCGGATTGGTATCCAGTATTGCCTACCGACGCTACTTATTTTAAATCTTAATATCTCAACAAGGGAAGGAACCCACTGAATGAAAAATGTATTAAATCTATTTGTAGTTTTACTGATATCAATTTCGCTTTTAGCCGAAGATTCTAAAACTACAAAAAAAAATAAAGTTAATTTAGGCAGCGTCAAAATCAATGCTGCGGTTTCTGATAACCTTTTACAGGTCAGCAATAAATTTATTGTCACCGGCGATGGAAATGTCGATATCAACGGAATACTGAGACTTGCCGGATCAAAAACGGGATTTGTGGGTTTTGCAGCAGCCCCCGAAGCGGGTGCTGTAATGTACACTCTGCCCGTGGCCGATGGCGCCAACGGTGAATATTTAACGACAAACGGACTCGGAACTTTAAGCTGGGGTTCGCCCTACCGAACAGCTTGTCCTGAAGGATTTAATCTCATCGGAAATTCAGGTGCCGCAGAAGCCTTTTGTATTTCATCGGTTCAGGAGGCAGCAAGTACCTGGATCAAAGCCATCGGTAACTGCTATAATAAAACATTTAAATCACATCTATGCTCGGCCAGTGAATGGGCCATGTCCTGCGTGGCAGATACCCCGAAGAATATGACAGGTCATTGGGAATGGGTGGCCGATTCCGGCAGCAACTATGGCCGTATTATCGGCTTGGCCGGCTGTGATTCTTTCAACGGCGCAGCGGTTGACGCCAGCTATGCTTCACGCTGTTGTTTCCGCTGAAATTTAATTATTATTAAAGGAGAACGAAATGAAAAAATTTTTACTGACACTAATTCTGCTTACAACTTTTACTGCTTTTGCTGAAGACGTAAATGTCACTGTCAATGGCACTCCATCCACTAAAGCCACAAAAAAATATGAAATTAACGAAGGCACCGAAGATATCGCCGGCGATAAATCCACACTTAAAAAAACTTCCGAACAAAACTGGAAAAAAGCCTGCAACGATTGGCGTACGGATTTCAAAGAGACGAACAAAAATAACATTATAATTTCTCACAGTTGCGGGGTTATGGATTGCACAAAAGCAGGGGTTGAAACCACCTGCTTTTCAAAAGCTAAATATAAAGTTAAAACGCTTGTAGAGGAATAGTTTCTAAGTGTGAGACTTTAAAAAATCAGTGATGCTGTCTTTAGGCTGATTACCGACCAATTCTCCCACTTGCTTGCCTTCTTTGAATAACAACATTGCGGGAATACCACGAATGCCGAATTGGCCCGGCGTCTGAGGATTTTCATCAACGTTCATTTTTAAGATTTTAATTTTACCTGTCATTTCAGTGGCAATTTCCTCAAGCTTCGGAGCCAGAGACCGACAAGGGCCGCACCATTCAGCCCAGAAATCCACAAGCACGGGAGTGGAAGATTTCATTACATCAGAATCAAAAGATGCATCAGTTACAGGTTTTGTGTTTTCAGCCATTTGTAGCTCCTTATTTTTATCAGCTTTTTTTCTTAAATAAAGCGTCAGTAAATCTAATTTTTTCTTCTCTCAGCTCTTCTTCTGATTTCTTATCAGTTTTCTTTTCATTTATTAAGTCTTTATTTAAACTGTTCAGTGCTTTCTTAGTTTGCCTCTTGTTAAGGCCCACACTCAAGTCTTGATCGGCTTTCTTTATAGCATGATAATAGGTGTCGATACGGAGCGGTAATTCGTTACCAACTGCCTGAATTTCTTCATTAATCTTATTTATAGCCTCAGCAGAAAACTCAGGTGTATCAGGAAAAGCCGGCTCTGTTTCAGACTTATATTCCGGCTGATCCACGGTCGTAGGTAGCTCTTGCTCCGTAATTGACTCTTCTTCCGGCACTTTCGTTTCGGTTACTGAGTCGACAGTTTTTTCAATTTCAGTAGAATCCGTGGGCGACTCCTCCACGGAGCTTGCATCAGAGTAAACTTTGTTCATATCAGACTTGGGAGACTGATCCATACTGGAAATAATCTGTATTTCCGAATCAATTGTTATGCCGGCATTTTTTAATATTTGCTGTTCATAGTTACGGAACTGATTATCGGTAATTGCAAATTTAAGTAATTTATCTCTTATAAATTCAAAATCATTATCCGTAAAAGAAAAAAGATGGGTAGCCAGTCGGAGTGTACTGATAGGTTCAAATAATAAGAGGTCCGATTTCAACTTTATGAGATCTTCCGGCAGCAGCTTAAAACCCTCTCCGAAAAGCAGTATGACCTTACCGTTGAATTTACTGTTCAATTCACGCAGCTTTCGGCCAACGTTCAACGCCGACAAACGTGCACTGTTTCCACGGCAAATAATATAGTCAGGATTGTAGGTTAAGATGCTTTCGGCCACGTTGAACTCATTATTGATCGATTCGACGTCAAAACCCACTTTTCGCAAAGTCATTTCAACGTGTCGATTATACTGAATATCATCAATTATTAATAAAACTCTATCCATTGGTCTACTATTGTAGAAGACCCTCCATGACCTGTGCAAAGAAATTGTTTAATATAGACCCTGATGTTCAAAAATAGACGCATTTTCGGCTATATTTTATCTGAGATTATTCCTAGTTTTTTACTAGGGGTTTTTGTGTTTATCTGCGTCTTATTGATGTTTCAGGCGCTTCGTTTAACCGAATTTCTTTTGGTGCACGGAATAAAGTGGACGACACTCGTCAAAATTATGGGCTATATGAGCATTTCTTTTTTACCCATGTTGTTGCCAATGAGTTTATTGTTTGCCGTGCTATTAACCTACAATCGTTTTTCAATGGATTCAGAAATCATTGCCTTCAAATCCTGTGGGGTTAAAACCGGCTCCATCATTTTACCGGCAATGGTTTTTGCGTTTATAATCACGATAATTTCGTCACAGACCTCCTTTTACTTGGCCCCTTGGGGCAATCGCCAGTTTGAGGTTTTGATTAACCGGCTGGCCAATACAAAGGCTTCAGCCTCAATTAAAGAAGGTACATTTTCAGAAGGTTTTTTTGATCTTGTAGTTTACGCCAACAAGGTTGATTCCCAAACCGGGCTTTTAACGGATTTGTTTATTTATGATGAAAAAAATCCCGATGCTCCCCTGACAATTGTGGCACTGGAAGGTCAGATTATTCCGGATGATACAAATCCGGGACATTCTGTTCTCTTGCGGCTTTTTAAAGGACAGATCCACCGCAAAGCCGAATCTCATACTGTTATTAACTTTGATTCGTATGATGTCCTGTTAAATGATCCGATCAAATTACAGGAAAAAAAGAAGTCGGCCTCGTCGCTTAATTTAACGGAGTTGCAGTCGTTGCGAAACAACGAAGGCTTCACTCCTGAACAGCGTAAAGAATATGACATTGAATACTACAAGCGCGGCGCCTTATCCGCTGCCTGTATGATCTTCGGCCTTTTAGGACTGGCATTCGGTATTGTCACCAATAGACGCAGCGGTAAATCTTCAGGCGTAGTTTTTTCAATAGGATTTATTATTCTTTATTGGATTGTGTACATAAGTTTTGAATCTCTGGTCCGCTCTAACCATATCAACCCGGGAATCGGCCTCTGGCTCCCGAACATACTCTTTATGGTCTTAGGTCTCTACCATCTGAAAAAATCCTGGAATTAAGTCATCTATTTGAACGTTTATGCTGTATTTTTTGATTTTGTCGGGAATTTGAGGAATTCTGCTACTAAAAAAATGGAACGATGCAGTTGCATCCGTACAACCGGGGTCATCCTTGACCACATCGCCCCTCCCTTATCTCTATTAAGAGGCACTTTCGGGTTTTTTTCAAAGGCTTTCTTTAGAAAATTTCACTTTTTTTATGATTTTGGTTTTAAAAAATCCAACCACTATATCTAGTCATCTTGGTCTTAGGTAGAGGCTAGCCCTGCTAGGCAACACAAACCTTAGTCTAATTCGAGCAGGACTCCGCTATCCAAAAATCAATCAGTGACCTCGAATCCGATATCGAAACCGCCCCATCCTGCAAAAGATTTAGATTCCCACTGAAACCGAGCAATTCCGGGTGCGCCGGAATTGTTAAAACCTGTTTTCCTATGTCGAGTGTGTGGTGAACAGTTAGCCAACTTCCACTCTTTACTGTGGCCTGCGTAACCAATGTGGCCATACCAAATGCGGCAATACTTCGATTGCGAAAAAAGAAATGCGATTTGCGAAGCTC
>JAYTFA010000169.1:0-3257 GCA_043734765.1 Pseudobdellovibrio sp.
CCGATAAGTCTCGCGGTATGTGCTTGTTTTGAGGTGGAATTAGGTTCCCAAAAAAATAGAAATGGCAGCGTAATACCAACCATAAGCTCATTGTAACGGGTTGACATGCTGGTTGCGCCCACTTCTTTATACCTAAAATTGAAATCGGGAAGCCATGATGATTTGGCCTCGGATTCCCGAGCTTTTAAGCTTTCTAAATTGAGGTTAAGAGAGCGGAACTGGTGACTTTCCTCTAAAGAAGTCAGATTTGGTAATGGAGATATTTCTGGTTCGATTGCAATGGCTTTAAAATGAGAAGGATCAGCGCTGATAAAAATCGCAATTTGGATTTGTTTTTCACGAATACTTTGTTTTGAGGACTCAATGTCATTTTCTAAAAAATCAAAATCGGACTCTGCTTTCAGCAAATGAGTCGCGGCAAAGCTATCTGAACGCACGGTCGATCTTGAAAGTTTAATATGATCCTGAAGAAAGCTCCGTTTCTGTTCAAGAAGCTCTGTTCTTGCCTGATCTTGCCATAAAGAAATATAGAGAAGCTTTGCTCTAAGCAAGGTTTGTTTTTTTGAACTGAGACGATTTTCCTCTTGCGATAGAGCCTCATATTTTCTTGCTGAATGATCGCCGGCTAGCTTTGTGGGAAATGGAATCGATTGGTTGATTTCAAAGCCATTAGCCGAAGTTCCTTGCTGCTCTTTCATTTGAATTAATCCCAACATGGGAGGCGGAATTGCTAGACCAATAGCCCTTGCATTTATGGAATCCGACCGAGACTGATCAATTTTAAGCTCTATATTTTGAGCCGCAGCTTTCTTAAGATATTCTTGTAGTGTAATTGTTTGCCCTTGTGCGGACTGAAAACCTAACAAGAGGAATAATGTGGTTAAAATGTTCATTACTCTATTACGTATTCGATATGCCCTTTGTGACAAGAATAATAAATTTCTTTTAAGTATTTGATTATACGTGGTATTTTGGTTGCATTCAAAAATGGCAAAAAAGGTTGTCACAAATATGATTTTTTTTCGTAATACAGGTAGGAGTTGCATGAATTTAGATACTATGACGGATGAAGAGTTGATGGAGATGTATCAGAATGGGTCAGAAATGGCCTTTAAAGCTCTGTATGAGCGTCATTCTGCAAAGATACATAGATTTCTGCAAAGTCGTGTAAAACAAAAGGAAAAAGTGGGGGAGATTTATCAGGAAGTTTTTGTGAAAATTCATAAATCGAAGCATTTATACAATAAAACTTTCCCCTTACTTCCCTGGATTTTTACAATAACAAGATCGGTTATGCTTGATGAGTTAAGAAAAGATAATCGTCTGAGCAGCGCGGATGATTTTAACATGCAGCTGATCGGTTCAATTACAGAAAATATATCGGAGTCAAAAACTGACGAGGCGATTGCGATGATTAAACATTTACCGGATTCACAAAAACTAGCAATCCAACTGAGATATATTGATGACAAAACTTTTGAAGAGATAGCTGAAAGCTTACAAACATCTTCCACTAATGTCAGACAAATTATCAGTCGCGGAGTTAAAAGACTTCGAGAGCTGATGAGCGAAGGGGGCAAGTAATGAGTCGAAAAAATAGCGAGTGGCTTAAAGATTATGAAGACTTTATAAATGATGAAAGTTCTTCGGTACCTAAAGATGTCAGCGACAGTGTTTATGCAAAAATTGAAAATCTAATCAATCCTAGAGCCGTGATTGTTTTTCTAAAAGTATTAGGTGTTCATTTAATGACAGGATTCTTATCATTATCGGTGTGTCATCAGTTCGGAATGAATCCTTTTAATACGGAGAGATCCCTTGATAGCTGGTTTATGGCTACAGTCGGACACAACGCCTGTATGCTGATTTGTGGGACTCTTTTTGTTAGTATTAGTTTATTGGCAGCTGGGTACTTTTTAACAATTGAAGAAATCAAGGCTTTAAAAAGAACTGGATTTTTACAGACTTTGTCGTTGGGACTTATCTCATTAGGACTGTTCGCAGCTTTTGGTGCTGAACTCGTTTTAAGTATTGCAGGACTTTGGCTACTTGGTGGTCTTATTGGAGGATTTGTAGCAACTGAAGCCATTTGGCAAGTTAAGAAAACTGCGAATGTTTAATATGAAATGTAAAAATGAAGTTAAAAATAGCCCTTCTTAATAAAGTTTGCTTCGTTTTTAAGCCTTTGTTAAAACTATTGAGTTTGACGTGGATAGCTTTTGGTTGCAGAATCTTCAAAATGTTAAGTACTAGGATCTTGATTTTATTTTTTCTTATTTTCTCTACCCTATTGGGTACAATAGCTCCATGTGGCGAATCTGTAAGAACTAACAAGTTGACGGATATCTCTATTTTGGATTCTTCAAAATTGAACAATGCTTATCCGAATCCTGATAATCAAAATGAAAAAGTGAATTGTCATTTATGTAGTTTTTGTCATTACGATTTTATTCCAATCGAAAATTTATATTTATTTTCAAAAAACATTATTAATAACCATTCTTCGTTCTACATATATAATATTAATATTTATCATGCTCCCCCACTCTATCGTCCTCCAATAGTTTAAAAATTCTATTTTCAAATAAATTCTAAATAACCATTCAAAAATCTTGATAATGAAGATTAAAACAGGAAATTTCTATGCATCTAAAAAAATGTTCGGTTTTGTTTATTGTTTTATTATTAACTCTGACAGCAAACTCTCAAGACAATGTAAACATTGTTCAAGTCTGGACGCTGAAGTCTAGTATTGAACAATCTGCTAAATTTTCTCCGATTGTGGGGGCGGCAGAAGCCGAAGTCCGAGGTGCTGAAGCTAGCGTTATGCAGGCTGGTTCTTGGCCAAATCCAACAATTGAGGTAACAGGTAACAACAAACTTGGACTGGGGGATGGCACTGGTGGAAATGAAATCACTGCGATGTCTTTCAGTCAAACTATTCCATTAGGACGACTTTCTTATGAACGAACCGAAGCTAATGCGCAGCTTAAAGCCACACGTTATGATAGAGATTATCGGAAACTGGTTTTAGAAAACAACACTGCAAAAGCATTTCATAAGTTGCAGCTAACTGAAGCCAAATTGGAGCTTGCTAAAGAGCAATTGAAATTTGCAGATGATTATCAGCAAGGCAAAGGAAAAACTTCTAGTCCATTAGTTCGATATCTATCCTCGCTGGAGAAAAAAAGATTGTTGATCCTGCGCGAATTGGCTAATCAGGAGGTGAGCAGTGCTGAAGATGAATACAATGCTGC